>DSAR01000132.1 GCA_011046405.1 Chloroflexota bacterium
CGCAACCGGCGCGGTAGTCGCAACCGGCGCGGTAGTCGCAACCGGCGCGGTAGTCGCAACCGGCGCGGTAGTCGCCGGCAGCGTAAGGGTGTGAACCGGGCTCGGACTACTGGTACTGGGGGCCGGCGTCGTCACCGGAATCGACGTGGAAGCCAGCGACGAGGATGAAAGCGATGGAAGCGGCGACGAACGCGGTGCTTCGGTCACGTCAGGCGTGGAAGACGTGGGAACGGGCGCGGTCGTCAGGCTGGAAACCGTTGGCATCATCTCCGGTGTGAGCGCTTGAGATGGGGTCACAGCAGGCAGCGTAGATGAGGGCGAAGGTGAGAGCGTCACCGCCGCTGCTGGCGTCTCGGACGGGATGAGGAGCTGGACGGCGGGCGAGCACGCAGCAACGAGGCAGATAGCTCCCAGGCACACGCCGATCACCTGCCACCGGACACGCGCCCACTTGCCAACGTTCCCCTCCACGGTCCTCTCCATATACCTCTCCAGGCCTCTCCCCACGGTCATCCTCATGATGATCATCGCCCAACGCATCCCATCCTCACGCGTAAATATCCAGCAAATCCCGCAACATCGTCGAGGCCGAGGGAATCGGGTTCGGTTCGTCGATGATGGCCGTGATCGTCCCATAGATGTCGGTGTAAAAAACTATCCCCATCTGCTTGCGCCCCAACCGTCCCAGGGGATGATCCTCGGTCATCGGCGTAGGCGCCACCGTCAAATCATACGTGCCATCGTCGTTCCGCGCGGCCTGCGCCAATAGTCGATACCGTTCCCCTCGCATGCGAGCGGCTCGCAGTTCCTCTGAGTCGATACCAACGACGCCCGTCAGCGCCACGTCTGCCATCTGGGCCGGGAAATCGAGCGTCGCATTGGCCAAAATGACCAACTTGGCAGCAGCGTCCCAACCCTCCAGGTCCCAGGACCCATCTCCCTCCAACGCCCCACTCTGCCGGCCCTTTTCCAGGGCCTCTTCCCAGGCCAGGCCATCGGTCACGAGATCCATCACGTAGCCGGTGCTCAGATTTGGCACGGCCTCCAGGCGACGAATCACTGCTCCACGCATATCACGCTGCCCAATGTTGATCGCCGGTAGTCCGCCGGAAACAGTCCCGTCGAAGCGCAACGCCACCCCGTTGGCCTCGGCCAAGGCGTGCAATTCCCGGTAGGCCAACACCAACGGCCCCTTGTTGGGGGTGACGACGTGCATGCCGCGCTCCAGGGCTATGCGAATACACGTCAGCGCCGGTTCAGCGCCCTGGTCCAAATTGACGGGCGAGGCCTCGAGCAACACATCCGCCTCGGCCTCGGCGACCAGGGTCTTGGCATCCCAATCGCGCCGCCCTACACCGGTGTAATCAGCAATGGTGCCGCCTTTTTTCTTCAACGCCGCGACATGGGCCGGATTCAGCCCATTTGGATCGTAGGCTACCCCGCGGCTATCGGCAGCGCCCACCAGATGCAACGCCAGCCCAAACTTTTTGCGGAGCAAGGTATCTTTTTCATCCACGACCTCGCACAAGCGACGCCCCAAATTTCCCAAACCAACCATTAGAAAACGAATTGTTTGCATCATACCTCCCATAAACTAACGTTCGACAGAATAGAGTATAACGCAAAATACCGTTAAAGCCAACCTGCTTGACGCTTTGAAATTCCATTGTAACGTATCTGTAACCCACGCAGTGTCTAAAATATCGTACACTAAATATGTAAAGTAACTGCTCAGGCCAGTCCCTTGCTGCGATGGAGAGTGAGGGTTTGGCGGGTGCTTCGCACCCGCCAAACAACCCAAACCCCCGCCCATCCGCTGCAAACGGACGGTAGGCTGAGCAGTTACGATGTAAAACGCAACTTGACAATGGCACATGAGTTGATCTCAGACTTCCGAAGTCTAGAAAATGGCCTGGGCGCGCAAGAAACCGAGCTTTTGCAAAGACTCAGTCGATGAAATGAGTCGTTGGTAGACTTCGGAAGTCTAATATGCCATTGTCGAAGTAAAATCAAGATCTACGTAATTTTCGTATCTTCTCAATAAGTTGGGGAGCTGTGGCCGGTCTCCCGAGTTGGGGAGCTGTGGCCGGTCTCCCGAGTTGGGGAGCTGTGGCCGGTCTCCCGAGTTGGGGAGCTGTGGCCGGTCTCCCGACCGAGCCACAGCGGGCACGGTCAGGAGACCGGCCCGAGCGAGTTGCCCCGGTTTATTGAGATGATACTAATTTTCTACTCATTGCTCAAGGGCTTCCTAAACCAAGCGAAAGACAAAAAATGAACAAGAAAATACTCGTCGTCGACGACGAACCCCACATCCGGGTTCTGCTGACCTATACCCTGGAAGATCTAAAAGATCAAGGCGTCCAAATCATGCTGACCAAAGATGGGGAACAGGCATTGAAAATCGCTCTGAAAGAGCGGCCCGACCTGATCCTCCTGGACGTCGGATTGCCCAATCGGAACGGCTATGAGATCTGCCAACGTATCAAGGCGGAACATAGCGACACGTACGTCATTCTGCTCACTGCCAGGGGACAGACTCGCGACAGGGAACAAGGAGTACAAGTAGGTGCCGACGAATATGTCACCAAACCTTTCGATCCAGATTACATCCGCCGAAAAGCTGCGAAAATACTTGGATTAACGTCAAGCGACTGAATCCGACCCTATACCATTCCTAAACACACACGATGAAACTAGATCACCTTTTCGATCATATCACGAACGGCGTCATCACCACCGATGGGCAAGACATCATCGTCACCCTGAACCGGGCAGCCGAACGGATATTGATGGTCCAAGAAAATGAGGTCAAAGGCCATCCTTACACCAAAGCATTGCCCCAACTGGGCCCAGCCATCGCACCTTTGATAGAGACGGTCAAACGACGAGACGAGAAAGTCACAGGATACGAGGTAGAACTGAAACTGCCCCAGCGGGGGCAGACCTTCTTGCGTCTGAACATCAGTCCACTGAAGAACAATCACCCCAATTCGACCGGCGTCGCCATTATCGTGGACGATCTCACCGAGCAGCGCCAGTTAGCGCGCCAGGTGCAACAGGTGCGCCGGGCATTCGAACGATACATCTCCCCCCGCGTCGTGGAACAGTTGTTATCTGATCCTTCCCGCCTGCGCCTGGGCGGCGAACGGCGAGAGGTCTCTATCTTCTTCGCCGACGTGCGCAATTTCGTCGCCTTTAGTGAAGCGGTCGAACCAGAAGTTCAGATCGCCGTGCTCAATCGACATCTGACGTTGGCAGCCGAAGCGATCTTGAAAGAAGATGGCACCCTCGACAAATTTATGGGCGACGCGCTCATGGCCATGTTCAATGCGCCCCACGAGCAGCCGGATCACGTGATGCGGGCAATCCGGGCCGCGCTAAACACACAACACGCTATCGCCCAACTGCACGATCAACTCCCTCCCGCCAAACAACTGAATTTTGGCATAGGGATCGCCGCCGGTCCAGCCATTGTCGGCAACATTGGCGCCGATACCGTACACAGTTATACCGCCGTCGGCGATAACGTCAATATGGCTTACCGGCTCCAAGCCCACGCCCAACCCGGTCAAATCCTCATAGACGCCTTGACCTACGAACGTATCGAAGAACACGTCGTCGCCCACGAGCAAGGACTCGCCCACTTCAAGGGGCATAGCGTCCCTCATCGGGTCTTTGAGATCCTGGACTTGCGATAGCGTCCACAAAACATCCACTCCCACTTGCTGATGAGATGCCCGCAACGTCATCCTGTCGTAACGAAATTGTAACCCAAATCCCTCCCCAATCGTATATCATATAAGTCAAAACAAGCATCGCCATTGACTTTAGCATCGATTGGACTATACTATATATATCATTCTGAGTTATCGATTGACGATGAGCGGGACAGATTATGAGCAACCCAACGCCTACACAAACAAAAACCAGGGTAGATGATATACCAACGGACAGGCTGGTAGATGCCGAGGCATTTCTGACCCCGATTCTTTTTGGCCTGGATCAAGCGGATCTACACGAACTGGCCGAAGCCGCTATCGAGGAATCTTACGCAGCGGGAGACATGATCATCCAGGAGGGGGATGAAGGAGACGCTGTCTACTTCATCGTCAGCGGGCACGTAGAAGTCATCAAACAGTTCAGCGATGGCTCCGAGCGCTTCCTGCACAGTTCCGGTCCCGGCGAACCGGTCGGCGAGATGGCCATGCTCCAGGAGGGGGGACGCACGGCGACCGTCCGCGCATCGACTCCCCTCACTGTCTTGCGTATCGACCGGGAACCCTTTCTGAAGGTCTTGGGCCGCAGCCCATCCCTGGCCGTTCGCATTTTGGTCCGGCTGACAGGTCGCCTACGCGACGCCGACCAGCAGGCGATCTCGGATCTCAGCGAAGCCAACAAGGAACTGTCTCGAGCGCTCAAACAACTGGAACGCCTGGATAAGACCAAGACAGACTTCATCCAAGTATCAGCCCACGAGTTGCGCACGCCGGTCGCTGCGCTTCTGGGCTATGCCCAGATGATGCAACAAAACAGTCTGGCCAGGAAAGATACCTCTCTCCGCGCCCTGGTCGATGGCGTCGTCTCGAGCACCGAACGTCTCCACCGCATTTTCAACAGCATTCTCGACGTTTCACGGCTGATGACGGACGGATTGAATATCTCTCAAAGCCCTTTGAGCATGGCTGTCATCTTCGAAGCCGTCCAGTCGGAGTTCGCCGATGCCCTGAAAAAGCGCAAAATCACGCTACAGATCAAAGGACTGGACAACTTGCCCATCTGTTCAGGTGATCCCGACCTGATGTACAAGGTGTTCTATCACCTGATGAATAACGCCATCAAATACACCCCCGACGGCGGCGCAATCACGGTGACCGGGCGTAAGATAACGATGGGAGAACATGGCCCCGGTGTAGAAGTCATCATCGAAGACACCGGTATTGGGATTGATCCCAACAACCTGGAACTGATCTTCGAGAAGTTCTACCGCACCGGCGAGGTCGCCCTCCACTCCTCCGGAAACAGTAAATTCAAGGGAGGTGGCCCCGGTCTCGGCCTGGCTATCGCCAAAGGCGTCATCGAAGCCCACGGAGGACGGATCTGGGCCGAAAGCCCCGGTTATGACGAGGATGAATGCCCCGGCAGCAAGTTCTTCGTCCAAATTCCTCGCAAGCCAAATAGCGCAAGCGCATTCTTCAATTGACCCTCAACTGAC
>DSAR01000111.1 GCA_011046405.1 Chloroflexota bacterium
CGATCATCTTCACATTTGGATGAAGCGCCTTCTTGCGAAACTCAACAGGACAGAAGTTGCCAGCCTCATCGCGACAGCCAAAGTATGCCGTTCCGATCTGCCAGACGAGATCTCCACCTGGTTCGAGATGATAGCGGCTGATCCCGCCCTCCCCAGTGTTGTGGTAGAATCCGCCATCAGCGGCTCCGGCATTTAGCGCAAGAACCGCGTTGCGGCTAAGCGCCCCGAAGCTCATGGCGGAGATATTGAAAATGCTCGCCAAATAGGGCTGTTCACAAAGCGCACCACCAACCTTTATCCGAAGGTCGTTATGCGGTTTCTCCAAACAGATTGCTGAAAGCGAATGCCCGATCCACTCATAGCCATCTCTGTAGGTATCAACACGGGTCCCAAAGGGGACGGTTTCTAGCTCCCCCTTGGCGCGCTGATAAACTATGCTGCGAAACATCCGGTTGATGGGCGCTCCATCTGTATCGGACTCGATCAGATATTGACGGACAAACGGCCCAAGGCTCTCCATAAGCCATCGCCCACGACCAATCAGTGGGAAATTCCGACGCACCGCATGACGTGTTTGCTTCATGTCGTAGATTCCGACGAGGACTACTGGAATAACTACAACAAAAAGCCAGGCAGCGAATGGCCAGGCGGACGAAATAATCAATATTCCTGATACAGAGATACTCGCGACAGCAACGAAACGACTTCTCAATGTTTTTACTCCCTCAGTACCCATTACGGTCGATCAGGTACCGATATCGCTCCAGTCAACACTTGGCGGAATACCTGAATGGAAAGCTAATGCCACCGAATACAGATGCGATAATCTGCTTAGGACGCGGTGTTCGTGCCTTTGTTAGATCGAGCTTATATACCGCCCTAATCACGGCGACCGCATACCGTTATTTCATCGATCGATTTCTGAGGTATCCTTTTCTCAGTTCGATCATCGCAAGTTTTTTGGAGAATTTTTCGCTATATGATCAAGAATGGTGCAGGGCGACCATAAAGACACAGGTACGCCAGAGTTTCGACGACTTTACATGAGCATTTCTTCACCATATTAACCTTCATCACTTTTCACCTCGGGTTCCCGATACATTAGCCATTGGCCGCCTTTTGAGAGAAGCTAGTGATATCCAAACTCGCCCGACCACACACCACCTCTAAAGTCGATTCGCAGCCAGTGCGGCACGAAGCTCTCAGCTCGCATTATCGGAAAATCGGTAACTGGGGGCGGGGAATTGTCCGCTAGATCGCTGACACTGCATGTGGCGGTCATGATCGGTCTGAAAGTGACCCGCAGGTTTCTGATTACCGTAATACCATCATCGGGAGTCGTGGTGACCGCGTCTCGGAAGTAGACACGCTTACGAATGAGACAGCTGAAGTACAACTCCATCTCTGCCAACAGTGGCGATGAACGATCACCGATTGCTCGACGTGCACTCGGTGTTAATTCGATCTCGACATCTCTGCCGATAATTCTTGCTCTCAAGATGATGCTCCTGTCTTTCACGAGAACAGGCGCGACCACCAACGGCGCCGGTTCGCCGGATTTTCGATATGGTCCGCCAAGTCGGTTGGCTTGTCACGACTCAGGGTCCATCCGGGAAGAACTTCGTGACCTACGCTGCCACATGATGCGCCCAGGTTGCTCGGGTCGTAGACTTTGATGAAAGACGGGTTCTCGCGATCGTCCGTATAGGCGATTCCGAAATAGCCTTCATCGTGCTCTCTCCTCAGCAACTTGTCGAATTCATCGATGAAACGGGAAAAATCGGCATGTTCTACCGGTATTTCCGGCACTTCTTCACCGACATAATAGACATACCACTTCCCGTCATTGCGCTCTTTGAGCGCCTCCAGCAAGGCGGTCCAATGCTCCCATCGCATGATGCCCTTCAACGGGCTGCGGAATTGCTCGAGATACTGGCTCATTGAATCGCCTCTTGTGCTGGTTGGACGGCAAACGCCTCCAGATGATCAAAAGCAATATGATCACCGATGTCACGTCCGTAGTGGCTCTCGACTACCGTACCATCCTTGTCGATCAAAAAATCTGCTGGAAGCCGAAGCACGCTGGCATCAGGCCGTGCCATTTGATATTGCGGGTCCAAGAGAGCCTTCATCAATGTCGGTAGGCGAAACATGCCAAGCATCATTCCCAGAACGGACTTCTGGAGCCCATAGCTGGCATAGAGGTGACCCTCGGGGTCCGGAATCACCGGGAACGGAAGCGGTCGTGAACCCAGGTAGCTCCTCAAATAGTCCCGCTCGGATTCGAATACGACTATGATGTTTACGCCCTGCTCCGCGAGTCGTGCCGCCTCCTGCGACAGACGTGCAAATCTCACGGTACAGAACGGACAGGTTGCGTAGCGAAAGAAGCTGAGCAGAACCCTTGATTCTCGATGTGTAACGAGCCGCACAGTATCACTGTTCAGATCAGTTACCTCGAAATCCGGCGCTTTTTCACCAGGCTTAAGACGCTTCATCGTTGTACTCCCAATGTATTGGTTTTCCTAAAGCTTCAACATGTTGTCGTCCCTGACCGGCATTCCTTACACATTGGTGTACAAGTTTATGGCTTGGCGGGCTCCCAGGCGCTTGCGCTCATCGCCTGGTCGAGCGGGGTTCCTGCGATATGTGAATCGCCACCAATTCTCTAGACACGTTCCAGCCGTTCGTGGTGACGTTTCTCATACTCTACCGGCGAAAGCAGTTCATTAGAACTGTGACGATGGCGGTGGTTATAAAACACGGCTCAATGGCTTGTCGATATGGGTGATGACTTTACTGCTTAGTTTTGAAGAGCCGTTTTCCGGATCGAGCGACGGCCAATAGCGGGGGGGTCTATTACCCAGCTTGGAAAAGAGGCCGAGTAGAACCGCATCAGATCGCGGTTTTCGGTCTAGGGGGCTTAATACTTAGTATGGCCGTCCACCCTGTCAGTTCTCTCACCTCTCACCCAGGGTGCCCGCCTCCCCGGTTCCACGATGGCGGGTGATGGGCGACGCCTGGGGCCGCCAGTCGCGTCCGGGTTACAACGTGCGTGAGGAGATCCCGTCACGCGATGAACGGCCTTCTCGTGCCGCAGTTCCCCCTCATCGCTGCCAGTCGGCACACCCGCGGCGAAACTGCGAGCGACACGGAACTGCGGGTGAGTGACGGCATGATGCCTGATCGACCATTGTTCAGCCAGGCCGGGACGCGCTGGATCCCGAGTCCTGATCCGCTTTGCTCGATGCGCGACGGCGTCGACGGTGCATCGGCCCAATTCGCGGACGTCTACTGGGGGTGTCGGGCCGTATCGGGCCATTAAGATTCTTGCAGTCCTGATGCGGGCATTCCCGTCTGTGCAGTTATCTTCTTTAATACATAGAGTTATACGATACCGTTAAAGTAATTATTAAGGTATAAGCAGCCCAATAAATCCCCCCTCAGCACGGCTCCGATTCCTGCCCCATCTTGGCCTCGAGGCGCGCGATGCGCTGCCGGTGGCGCGCCGATGGCTGCAGGTGACGGGCGAGCGCCAGGGCCCTGACGTAGTCACGCGAGACGTGTTCGTGGTGCTTGGCGAGTGACTCGATGGCCTCCTGATGACCGTCCCGGGCCAGCCGCTCCCAGATGTCGACGGCGACCTGCCGGCGCCCCTGCCGCCGTGCATGGCGGGCCAGCTCCAGCAACCCCTCCGGGCCAAGTGCGGGGCGGGATGCCTCCAGCAGGGCCAGCGCGGCCCGGTCGTCATCGAGGGCGCGATGCAGATGGCGGGCGATGGCGAGGACATTGGCCCCGTGGCGCTCGGGATCGCGGTGCATGGCGCAGACGGCGGGCAGCAGTCCGGCCAGCGACAGCAGGTCCTGGCGATTGTGCGCCACCACGCGCACGAGCTTGCCGGCATCGCCGCCGCGCAGGTAGCGAAACCAGGCCTCCGGCGCTTCGGCGCCCGGCAGATCGTCCTGCCGTTGCACGCCGAGCAGGCGTGCCTCGGCGGTGGCCAGACGGCAGTCGGGCCAGCGGTCGGCGTAGCCACGACGCACCGCGTACAGCAGGTCGAGGTGGTCGTCGAGGACAGGCCACGCCCCCTGCCCCTTGAGTCGCGAACGGGTCTCGAGTAGCGGCAGGTCGTAGCCCTTGCCGTTGTAGGTGACCCAGGCACGCGCGCCCACCCCCAGGTCGTCGCGCAGCGCCTCGAGCATGCCGGCCTCCGCGGCGTACCGGGTGATCAGGTACTGGGTGAGCTGCAGGCCGTCGTCGCTCGGACGCAGCAGGCCCACCAGAAAGGCGAGCGTGCCGCTGCCGCCGGCCAGCCCCGTGGTTTCGGTGTCGAGAAAGACCAGCCCCTGCGGCGGGTGTACGGTATGCCCCGGCAGCGCCAGCTGCGTGGCCTGCCATCCCGGCGGCAGCGGATGACGGGCGCGTATCCGCATGAGTCCCGGGGCCAGGGGCTCGGCACCCAGTCGCCCGGCCAGTTCGGCCTCTGACAGGCGAGTCCCGTGCGTCTGCGCCCTCTCGACGGCATCGCGGCGCCCGTCGCCGGCGAGCGAACGGCGGGCCTGCAGGCGGTGCAGGCATGCCAGCAGCTCCGCCCCCTCGCCGTCCTGTCGAGGACTTGCGCCGTCCGCGGGGGGCGACGCGAGCCCCGTTTGCCGCCGAAGCGTGCGCAGGCGTGCGAGGGTATCAGCCGCCATCAGCGAAGAGTTCCAGCACGTGCTGCGCGGATTGTTTCGGGGAATAGCCACGTTGCTCCTCCGAGGCCAGGACCGGCCCGATGCAGGCGGGGCAGCCGCACTGGCAGCCACAGGCGGTGACGAGCCCCAGCACATCCTCGACCACCTGCTGGCGCAGGGTGTACAGCGGTTCGCTCAGACCGATGCCCCCCGGATAATTGTCGTAGAGAAAGACGGTAGGGCTGAAACGCTCGGCGTGCAGGGCGTCCAGACGTTCCTGCCCGTCCGCCCCCCGGATGCGACCGCGGCCGTGGGCGCCAACCGTGGCGAACCAGCGGGCATCGCCGTCACCGACTGCCCGGCCGAGGTCCAGGGTCTCGGACATGAGCCGCAGGGCGGCCACGTGGTGCAGGGCGTAGGCCGCGCCCAGGAAGCCGTCCAGCGCCTCCTGGCGGCTGGCGAACCGCGCATCCAGGACGGTCGGGGCGAGCTGCCACCACACGGCGGTGGTA
>DSAR01000258.1 GCA_011046405.1 Chloroflexota bacterium
AGACGGGTACCGAAATCCACGTGCGCGCCAACCCGCCCGCCATCGTAGACGAGCACGTCGATGTTGGTTCCATCCAGGCTGTATGGCGCGGCCTGCACGACGTTCACGCCAATCTGCTGGCGGATGCCGTCGTTCGCTTCCGTCAACGGCGGCGCGGCCGGCTCGATCCACTGCACCGCGTCCGCGGCCGCCAAGGCGCGCACGTCCTTCTGATCCATCTCGACGAGCAGCAGGTTGACGCCGATCACCTCGCCGACCACCCTGCCGCCGTGCGCCGCGACCAGGGCGCGGCCGGTATCCAGGCTCTCGTCCTGGTGCATGGCCACGTAGACGGCCACGGTGCCGTCGGGCGCCCGGTTCCACTCGCCCCACCGGTCGGCGGTGATGGCCGGATCGAGCTTGTCCTCGACGGTCAGCTCGCCGCTCCAGGCCACGCCGGGTGATTGCAAGGCCGTCGTCGCCCGGCCCACGGAGACCGAGGCGATCCATGCATAATCTGGCACGTAGGCCAGCAGCTTCAGCCCCCGCGCCTCCAGCGCCTCCTTGGCCGCTTGGCGAGGAATGAAGTCCAATTGGACCAAAACGTGAACCCTTTCTTGGCCTCGACTAGCCTGGCTTTCCAGCCCCCGGACCGTCAGTGCGTTGCTCGTCGAGGGGACAAAAGCGCGGGATTTGAGGTGAATGGTGCGGGTAATGGGCGAGGCGTTAGCATAGGGGGCCTGGGGAAGAGAGGGCAGCACGTCTATGACGGGCTCTTCCGAGGTCTCCTCGCTCGTATCCACCGGTTGAGCTTCGGAGGGCGGCGGAGGTGGCGGATCGGCCCGGGCGACGTCAACCGGGCCAGCGACAGAAACGTATCCGACGAGGCCCACAGCTATACATAGAGTGAGTATCAGGCGAAACAGCATCTCGAGATTGGCACGCGGGGACATGAGAGACTCCTTTCATCCAAATCATCCAAAATTTTACTGGCGGACACTTTTGGCCAAAGCCTGGTTTTCTGATCACAATGACACGAAACGGGTCACAATCCGCTACCTATGGCGCATAGGCCCATCTGCTGGGGGGGGACGGAGATCAGCGCGTCGCCTGCAAGTGGCCGGAGTGATCCAGCTTCCGGATTTTAATCCGGTGAGCACAGGGTGAGCGGTGAATATGAGAATCTTGAAAATGTCGTTGGCGAGGTTGGCGAGTCAATGCTCAGGTCAGTGATGGTGAATAGATCGAAGAAAAGAAGTAGTGATGAATCTTATGATACTCCCATGTGCACAGAAAGGCAAATGGAGACAACAACGAACATGGGCCCTAACCGATAGAATCCTTGTACGGTGAGCAAGGATTTGGCGTCGATGCCCCCGGACACTTTTTACGTATCATCTCAATAAACCGGGGCAAACTCGCTGTGGCTCGGTCGGGAGACCGGCCACAGCTCCCCAACTTATTGAGAAGATACCTTTTTACTGCCTTGCGCCTGCCGGATCATAATCCGGCGGTTTTGGGGCGGGCAGGTGTTTTCCCACACCACCGCGTGGCGGATTGTAATCCGCCACACACAGAAAGCAAAGTGGAGGAATTCGGCGGCGGATTGTGATCGAGCACGCATCGAAAGCAAGGTAGAATTCCGGTATCTTCTCAATAACTTGGGGCGAATCTGTTCGTAGTGCGTGCGCTAGATAGCGGCGCTAGATAGCGGCTTTAGTGCGCTTTTAGGGGCGCTGAAGCGCCTACTACGAACAAGCCCCCGGTTTTTGAGAAGATACGAATTCCGCCTGTTTTAGGCTCTTGGCTCCTCGACGGCGCGCACGCCCAGTTCCAACGCCTCATCCAACGCCGTTGGGTGATCCTCGATCTCCCCCTTGGCGTCGACGTTGTGGATGAGGATATCGCCCCAATAGTCAGCCTCGTTGACGACGAAAAAGTCCTTCACTGTTTCCACAACGCCTTCGAAATACCGCCGTTTCCCACCGCCCACGCTGATAAATACCCCTCGTCGTCGCGAGCGGCCCATCGCCGTCGTCGCCAGCGGCGCCTTGACCACAAACTTGCGCGCCCACTGGCACTGCGCACGATCCACCAGGGCTTTGACCTGCGCTGGCAGATTCCAGAAGTACAGGGGCGCCGCCAGAACGATCACATCGGCCGCGACGAGCTTGTCGTACACATCCTGGAAATCATCCTGGACCACACAATACCCATCGTCCCAGCATCCATTGCAGGCGATGCACCCGGCGACGTCCAACCGGGCGACCGCTATCTTCTCCACCACCGCACCAGCCCCCTCAGCTCCGCTCAGGAAACGGTCCAGCAACGTTTCCGTATTGCCGCCTCGCCGGGGGCTGCCGGCGATTCCCAAAACGTTTAGCATTCGCTCGTTCATCACTCTCCTTTTCATCAAGTCGCTGACTACCTCAACAAGACATATTACACTTCCGAAGTCTACGACGACTCATTTACAACGACTCAGTTCATTGGCTGAATCTTTGCAAAAGCTCGGTTTCTTGTGCTCCAAGGCCATTTTCTAGACTTCGGTTCATTACCCGACATCTCTGGATCACGAATGACACGAAAGGACAAATAACACGAATTTTGGCTTCGAATTCAAAAAACATTCGTGAAATTCGATCATTCGTGTGATTCGTGATACAAAATCAGGCTCTTGGCCACGAATGTCGGGTAGTAGAGGCTTCGGAAGAGGGATTTGGCAATCTCCTTAGGTTCTTTGGGATTTCGCATGGCCACGGTGAGAGATTAGCCACGAATCCTTCGACTACGCTCAGGACAGGTTTGCACGAATTAACACGAAAAAACCAAAGATTAGTGATAATTCGTGTAATTCGTGGCAAAAAATTGATCACTTGCCAAGCCAACCATGCGAACTAGCAGAGAGCCAACGTGCCCGTTTCAGCTGAGTTAGCTGGTGCGTCAAAGCCTTTACGTACAGTAGGCAAATATGTGCTATAATAGTGCCTATCCAGTGAAATTCTTGTTTTGTTTGTGCAAGAATTTTGCACACGAAGTGATCCCTTATTGGTTCAGGCTCGGAAGCGCAGCGACTTCGTCCGGGATAGGCCGTATCGTGAAAAGACAAGACTTTGAGCGTCTCGTGGTCGAGGCCATGGCCGCGCTCCCGGCCGAGTTCCGGGAGAAATTGAATAACGTCGATATCGTCGTCGAAGACAGACCCAACCAGGCAACGATGCGGGCTGCCGGCGTCCGCCACCCGGCGCAACTGCTCGGGCTTTACCAGGGCATCCCCCAGACCCAGCGCACACATCGTTATGGACTGGTCCTGCCGGATAAAATCAGCCTTTACCAGATCGCCATCGAACGCCAGGGCCAGACGCCGCAGCGAATCCGCGCGCTGGTCTATCACGTCCTCTACCACGAGATCGCCCATCACTTCGGCCTGGACGATTCGCAACTGGCGGATATGCATGTCCCAAAACACGAATGGCACAAATGATCGAATGGTACAAATGCTTTCCAATCTTCAGCCGAATCAGCGCGAATTCGTTCCAGGAAGGCTACGAGACACGATTTTCTCAGTAGAACTCTGTGAAACCCTCCGTGTTTCTCTGTGTAATTCAAGCAATCGTACGCATTTGTCGCTTCCCACAACCATAGTATAATATCTTCAGGTGGCTTGACAAGGACGGATAGAATCTAGTTAGGAGCAACTCAATATGGCACAAAAAAATGGCGAAAAACCGACGTTCGTTCCACCGGTCCCCAAATCGGTGAAAGAAACCGGGCTCAGCTTGGCCCTGCTAACCGACCTGGCCATCAAGATCATGTATTTCGAGGGCAATATCTCCGGTTACGAATTGGCCAATCGGATGCGGTTGCCCTATCCCGGCGTCGTGGAGCAGGTCCTGGAATTCATCAAGCGGGAAAAGTTCTGCGAGGTCACGGGAACCGGCGGTTACGGTGAAGCCGCCTACCAATACAACATCGCCGAAAGGGGGCGCGTCGTCGCCCGCGAAATCCTGGAGCGCAGCCAATACGCCGGACCGGCGCCGGTCACGTTGAAAGCCTACAGCCATGCGATCCACCAGCAGACTCTGGGCAACGTCATCATCCACCAACGCAAAATGCGTCAGGCGCTCTCGCACCTGGTCATCAACGAAGAGACCTTCGCCCAACTGGGGCCGGCTGTCAACTCTGGCCGTTCGATCTTTCTCTATGGTCATCCTGGCAATGGCAAAACGGCCATCGCCGAGAGCGTCGGTCGGATGATCCTGGGCGATACGATGTTCATCCCCTACGCCATCGAAGTGAGTGGCCAGATTATTCGCGTTTTCGACAACGTCAATCACGTCGTCGTCGACAAGGGAGACTCGGGCGACCAGCGCAAGAAAAATTACGATCCACGCTGGGAACACATTCAACGCCCTGTCATCATCACCGGCGGTGAGTTGACCCTCGAATCGCTCGATCTGGTCTACGACGAAAACAACAAATATTACGAATCTCCTTTTCAGGTCAAGGCGAACGGTGGCTTGTTGCTGATCGACGACTTTGGCCGCCAACAGGCCCGTCCCCGCGACCTGCTCAACCGGTGGATCGTCCCGTTGGAAAAACGGGTCGATTATCTGACGCTCCACACCGGCCGCAAAATCGAGGTGCCCTTCGACGTCCTCATCGTCTTTTCGACCAACCTGGCTCCTCGTGACCTGGTGGACGAAGCGTTCCTGCGGCGCATCCGGCACAAGATAGAGATCACCGACCCCTCATGGGACGAATACCGTGAGATCTTCCGCCGCGTGTGCAAAAGCAAAGGGGTGCCCTACGACGACCGCGGGCTGGCCTACCTGATCCAGGAGCACTATCTCAAGCATAACCGCTCCAAGAGATCGTGCCATCCTCGCGATCTGGTGGATCAACTCATCGACACCGCCCGCTATACAAACCAACGTCCCGCCCTGACCAAGGAGTTGATCGACCAGGCTGCAGAGGCTTATTTTGTGGAGATTTAGGTTGGTAGATTGGTAGGCTGGTAGATTGGTAAACTGGTAGATTGGTAGGCTGGTAGATTGGTGGCTTGGGAAACGGAACGCGGGAGGGCGCTCAATATCGCCCATCGAGGGGCCAGCAGCGTAGCGCCGGCTAACACGTTGGCTGCCTTTGAAAAGGCCGCGGCGCTGGGTGCCGACGGCATCGAGTTCGACGTCCACCTCTCGGC
>DSAR01000277.1 GCA_011046405.1 Chloroflexota bacterium
GCTTTTACGTGGCGATGGTCATCGTCGGGTTGGCCCTGGCCCTGGCGCTGATGGCCTTGAACGCGCTGGGGCAAGCCGGGCTGGTGGACCAGGTCCGGGCGGCCGAAGAGCGCGGCGCGGTCAGCCTGAGACGCGGATGGGAAGCCGGGAGAGAACGCCTGTGGCCCATCTTCCTGATCCGCCTGCTATTGAGTTTGCCGGTGATCGGCGTCACATTGACCGGCGCGCTCCCCGTGCTGGGAGCGGCGTTGATGACCGTGTTGATGACGTCTCAGGAGCGCCCTGGGATAGCGGCTCCCGGTGTCCTGGTGACGGAATTGGCCCTCTTCGCCTGCTTGCTCCCGGCCCTGTGCGCGGCCGTGGCGCTCTCCATTCCCCTGGGCGTCCTGCAACGATTGGCCGTCTGCGCCTGCGTGCTCCAGGGAGACGGTGTGCGGGGCGGCATCGAGCGGGCCTGGCAGACCCTGCGCGCCCACGCCGGCCCGCTGGCATTGCTCTGGCTGAGTCTCTCGCTTATCGCCGTCGCAGCCACCCTCGTGCTGGGGTTGCCCTTTCTGTTGATCCTGCTCGCTGCGACGGTGATGGCCTGGATGGCGGCATTGCTCTCCCCGCTGTCCCTCACCGGGGCGACGTTCGCAGTTGGGATCGGTGCGTACTTGGCTATCGCGGCCGTGGGCGGTGTGGTGGAGACCTTCAATACCTCGGCGTGGACGCTGGCCTATCGCGAACTGAGTGGCCTGGGGCTGACGGGAGACCCAAGCGTATCATCTCAATAAACCGGGGCAAACTCGCTCGGGCCGGTCTCCTGACCGTGCCCGCTGTGGCTCGGTCGGGAGACCGGCCACAGCTCCCCAACTTATTGAGAAGATACACCCAAGCGAGGTAGACACGCTCACAAGAGTCGTTGACTAAAAGGCCCAATGGTGCTATCATATACACATTCATCCCCAATGGAGTTGCCCAATGTTTGATACAGATCGATGGCACCCGATACACTGGGTGCTGGCCAGTATTATCCTCTTGACGTTGCCCTGTTATTGCCTGGGCTTCATGATGCTGTCTCTCAAAGCGGAGCCGGAGCTTGCGAGTCCGACGCCGACAGAAACCACCACGTCCTCGCCTACGCCCTCGGCCTCTCCCACCCTGGAGGCCGGGTCGCCGACGGGTACGCCATCGGTGACGCCGACCCAGTGGGTGCCGCCTACCCATACACCGACACACACGCCGACCGCGACCTACACGCCGACGCCGACCGAAACGCCAACCGAGACACCGAGCGCTACGCCCACATCGACCGATACGCCTACGCCAACCCACACACCGACACACACGCCGACCTTTACGCCGACGGTGACGTTTACGCCGACCAGCACCCCAACGCTCACCTTCACGCCGACCCCGACGCTGACGCCGACGGAGACCATCACCCCAACCAATGGGTCTTAGCGTGTATCATCTCGATGAAGCGAGGGGCGGGGTGTGTGCGGATGGCTTTGCTGCTTGCACACACCCCGTTTTCCCCTTAGACTTCCGAAGTCTGACAGAAATCCGCTGAGTTATGCTTTCATTTTATTACCCGACATCTCTGGATCACGAATGTCACGAAAGGACGAATCACACGAATGGTCGAATGTCAAAAAACATTCGTGACATTCGACCATTCGTGTGATTCGTGATCGAAAATCAGGCTCTTGGCCACGAATGTCGGGTAGTGAATGCTTTCAAGAAGGAGAGTGTAGTGAAAACAAATGTTTTGCTGAGACAATTATCCGACGTCGTCGGCATTTCGGGACACGAGGCTCCGGCGCGAGACCTGGTGCGCCAGATTTGGGAACCTCTCGTCGATGAGATCCGCGACGACAAGATGAGCAATCTGATCGCCCTCAAAAAAGGTCAGGGGATGGGCGAGGATGCATCAACTGCACGTCCGAAACTGATGCTGGCGGCCCACATTGACGAGATTGGACTCCGGGTCACCGGCATCGAGAAAGGATTCCTGCGCATCACGCGGGTGGGCGGGACCGACCAACGTCTGTTGCTGGGCCTGGAGGTGACCGTCCACGGCCAGCGAGATTTACCCGGCATCGTGGCGACCCGCCCGCCCCACGTCCTGCCGCAAAGCGAGCGTAAGAAGTCCGTTCCGTGGGATCAGATCTTCGTGGACGTCGGGTTGCCGCCGGACGAGGTCGAGCAACTGCTTCAGGTCGGTGACCTCATCTCCTTCCGGCGAGAGGCGGTCGAGCTGAAGAACAATCGCATAGCTGGCAAGGCGATGGACGACCGGGCCAGCGTGGCCATCGTGACCCTGGTGTTGGAACAATTGGCCAACGTGAAACACGCCTGGGACGTGTACGCCGTGGCGACAGTTCAGGAGGAGACAGGTCTGAAGGGCGCTATGACCTCGGCCTACGGCGTCGCGCCCGATATGGCAGTGGCGTTGGACGTCACCTTCGCCAAGCAACCAGGCCTCTCCGACGACGAATTTTTTCCTCTGGGAAAGGGGCCGACAATCAGCGTGGGGCCAAATTTCCATCCCAAGCTGGTCGAGCGCTTGAAGGAAGTCGCCAAGGCGCAGGAAATATCGTACCACGTCGCCCCGATCTCCGGGCGCAGCGGCACCGACGCATGGGCCATTCAGGTCGCCCGCGAGGGTGTGCCGACCGCCCTGATCGGCCTGCCGCTCCGGTACATGCACCAGCCGGTTGAATTGCTCGACGTGCAAGACGTCGAGCGGGCCGGTCGCTGGTTGGCCACCTTCGTCGCCGGGCTGGAAGCCGATTTCCTGGACACCCTGGCCTGGCACCAGGAACCCGATAGCGACGCGGAAAGTGAGTAAATAGACGATGATGATGATGCAGAAGAAGAATGAAATAGCAGATACGAGCATGTTGCGAGAGCTTTCGAACGCGATTGGCGTCTCCGGGGACGAGGGAAACGTGCGCGCCATCGTGCTCGAGGCCATACGGGAGCACGTGGACGAGGTCACCGTGGATTCCATCGGCAACGTCCTGGCCTTCAAGAAAGGGACCGGACGCCAGCGGTTACGGGTGATGCTCGACGCCCACATGGACGAGGTCGGCCTGATGGTCGTGGGATACACCAACGAGGGATTACTGCGGATGAGAACCGTCGGCGGGATCGACGCCCGGTTACTGCCGGGTACGCTCCTCAAGGTCGGTCCCGATCAGATGCCTGGCGTCATCGGCGTCAAACCCATCCACCTGGCCGACGAGGCGGAGCGGAACAAGGTGGTCCAGATCAAGCAGTTGGCCATCGACATCGGCGCTAAAGACAAGGAAGAGGCCGAGAAATTGGCCCCGTTGGGGACCTACGCCGCGTTCGATACGACTTTCCGGGAGATGGGATCCGCCGTCAGCGGCAAGGCCTTCGATGACCGGGCCGGCTGCGCGGCGCTGATCGCGCTGTTGCGCGGCGAGCGCTTCCCCTCCGACATTCACGCCGCCTTCACCGTCCAGGAGGAGGTGGGGCTGCGGGGCGCGAGGGTGGCGGCCTACGCGCTGGAACCAGACTGCGCCTTCGCATTGGAGGGGACCATCGCCGACGACATCCCCAAGGACAAAGACGTCAGCCCGACGACAGAATTGGGAAAAGGCCCCGCCCTGACGGTGATGGACCGGTCCTTCATCGCCGACCGGCGATTGCTGAAACTGCTGACCGAAACGGCGGACGAGCTGGACATCCCCTATCAATTCAAACAGCCGGGTATGGGCGGCACCGACGCGGGTGCCATCCATCTCGCCCGCGAGGGAATCCCTTCGATCACGATCGCGGTTCCCTGCCGCTACATTCACAGCCAGTTGGGGCTGTTGAACCTGGACGATTTCCACCATACGATTCAATTGACGCGCGAAAGCCTTTCACGCCTCACGCGGCGTATATTGAGGAGGAACTGAGATGCAGACAGAAAATATCCAAGAATTGACCCGTAAATTCGTAGAGAGCTATGGCCCTTCGGGAGCGGAAGACCAGATTCGGGACGTGATCCGGGCCGAGGTCGAGTCCCTGGTGGACGAGGTGCGCGTCGATGCGCTGGGCAATCTGATCACGCACAAGACAGGCGATGAAGGCGGACAGCGCCTGCTCCTGGCGGCCCACATGGACGAGATCGGCGTGATGGTGACCTACGTGGACGAGAAGGGCTTCGCCCGTTTCACCCCCATCGGCGGCATAAATCCCCTGACCTGTATCGGCGGGCGCGTGATGTTCGCCAGCGGCGTGGTGGGCGTTATCGGCGTCGAACAAAAACGGGATAACGCCGACAAGATCCCCCAGATCAACCAACTCTACCTCGACGTGGGCGGCGCGAGCCGTGACGATTGTCCCGTCCAGGTGGGCGACGCGGGCGTCTTCGTCCGCCCGTTCGCGGCCCAGGGCTCGCGGTGGATTGCCAAGGCGATGGACGACCGCATCGGTTGCGCCGTCCTCGTCGCGGCGTTGCAGGAGATGGCGGATCAAGACTCGCCGCACGACCTGTACGTCGTCTTCAGCGTGCAAGAGGAGGTCGGGTTGCGCGGAGCGCGCACGTCGGCCTATGGCATCGATCCCGACGTCGCCATTGCCGTGGACGTGACCGGGACCGGCGACACGCCAGAAAGCCGCCACATGGCGGTCAAGCTGGGTGCAGGGCCGGCGGTGAAGATCCAGGACGCTGGCATGATCGCCCACCCTATGGTGAGAAATCTACTGGTGCAACGCGCCGAGGCGGCGGAAATTCCTTATCAACTGGAGGTGCTAACAGGCGGTTCGACCGATGCGGCGGCGATGCAACTCACGCGAGCGGGCGTGCCGGCCGGTTGCCTTTCGATCCCCTGTCGTTACATCCACTCGCCCTCAGAGATGGTCGATCGGCGGGACGTGGAGAACGGGGTGCGCTTGCTGGTCGAGGTGCTGCGGCAGGCGTTGAGTGTTGAGAGCTGAGGACTGAGAACTGAGAATTGAGAGCTGAGGACTGAGAACTGAGAATTGAGAGCTGAGGACTGAGAACTGAGAATTGAGAGCTGAGGACTGAGGACTGAGAATTGAGAGCTGAGGACTGAGGACTGAGAATTGAGAGCTGAGGACTGAGGACTGAGGACTGAGAACTGAGGACTGAGGGAGATATGGCCTGACGAACACCCCGTATCTACCAATATACCAATATACCAACATACCAATATAC
>DSAR01000152.1 GCA_011046405.1 Chloroflexota bacterium
CTACAAACAACGCTCAAAGCATTTGAACACACCCATTAGATTTGCACCAGCGCGGTATCATGTGGTGGGAGGATCCTGGAAGCGAGTTGACGAAGTTTCCGGGTGAGGTATACTTGAACGCAGACTCGTTTGAGAGAGGAAGGCGTGCTCAATGGATATGCAATTGGAACAGGTGCCCAAGGTTTTAGAACTCTATCTTCAGATCTCACAATACCCGATCCTGGGGCGGCGTATCCGGGAACGGATGCGGGAGGAGATCTTTTCTCGAGGCGTCATTTCCCGGGAGCAGTTTGAGCGAGAGGTGCGAGAGAAAGCGGTCTCGTCCCAGCAGCGTGAGGGGCTTTTCGATCCTTTCGGTCAGGAATCGGAGGAGATCTGGCAGGAGCGATTGGTGCAGGTTCGGGATCATCTGACCGACTTTTACTTCGCTTACAACTTACCCCAGCGCTTGTTTGAGGACATTATGGAGGAAGTGTTGGCCGATCGGAAGCCGGATCAGGATAATTGGACACTGCCTTTCAATCCAGAGTTGGCCCCCCGGCCTTTGCTCATCGCTCAGGCGAAGGAGTATGCGCGGATGCCGGACGAGGAGCGCCAGAAGGTGTGCCATCATCAAGAGGAGATCACGGTCGTTCTGCTCAAACGTATGGTTAGCGACCAGATGGATTTCGTCAGATTGGCCAAGCGCTTTCTCAAGGCTGAAGACTTTGAGATGATCTATAACCGGCGTATCGGGACGGGAAAGATTGGCGGAAAAGCGGCCGGCATGGTCCTGGCATGGGATATCCTCCAGCGAGAGAACCCAGCCGACGAGATTGACCTGCGGGGCCAGATCGATATTCCCGATTCCTATTTCATTGGGGCCAACGTTTTTTACGATTTTCACACACTCAATGGGGTCGAGGCGTTTATCAATCAAAAGTACAAGAGCCAGGAGGAGATCGAAAACGATTATCCGCAAATCAGGGATATCTACGCCAATGGGCGCTTTCCCAAGGAGGTGATGGAACGACTGCGGGAGCTTCTGCGGGAGGTCGTGAATGCTCCGCTCATCGTGCGCTCGTCCAGTTTGTTGGAGGATAATTTCGGTTTTTCGTTCGCCGGTAAATACGATAGTTTTTTCTGTCCCAATCAGGGGACGATGGAGGAGAATCTGGCGGCGTTGACTCGCGCTATTGGGAGGGTGTATGCCAGTGTCTTGAGCCCCGACGCCTTGCTCTACCGTCAGAGAATGGGACTCGTGGATTACGACGAACGGATGGCGATCCTGATTCAGAAGGTGCAGGGGAGACGCTATCACGATTACTTCTTCCCCACGATGGCCGGCGTGGGATTCAGCCGCAACCCCTTCCGTTGGCACCCCAAGATTCGGGCGGAGGATGGCCTGCTGCGCCTGGTCTGGGGATTGGGGACGCGCGCGGTGGAACGAGTGGGAGAGGATTATCCGCGTATGGTGGCCCTGAGCCATCCTCGATTGCGGCCCGAGACGGGTGTCGAACAGGTCCGCAAGTATTCCCAGCATTTTGTCGATCTGATTGATCTGCAGGCTAACGTATTCAGGACGTTGCCCGTATCAAAGACCTTGCGGCCCGATTATCCCGGCGTCCAACTCCTGGCCTCGGTTGATCAGGGAGATTATTTGCAGGCCATTTACGCGCCTGGTATCTTATCACGAGAGCGTTTAGTGCTTACGTTCGACGCGCTGCTCAAGCAACAGCGCTTTGTGGCGATGATGCGAACGGTGCTGGCGAAGCTGGAGCGGGGCTACGGTCGCCCGGTAGACGTGGAGTTTGCGTTAGAAGTGACCGATCCACAAGCGCTTGAGTTCAAGTTGTCCCTGCTCCAGTGTCGCCCTTTGAGCAGAAAGGAATGGGGCGAGGCGATGCATATCCCCGACGTACCGGCCAAGGACGTGGTGTTCTTGACGCGCAGGCTGGTGCCCACCGGACAACTGCATCGCATTCGTTACGTCGTCTACGTCGATCCCGAGGCCTACGATAGTGTACCCGATTATGAAACGCGTTTCGAGTTGGCGCGACTCGTTGGGCGGCTCAACAGACGCTTGGCAGATGAGCGTTTCATCCTGATGGGGCCGGGACGGTGGGGCACGTCGAACGCGGAGTTGGGGCTCAAGGTGACCTATGCCGACATCTATAATGCCCAGGCATTGATCGAGATCGCCTGTTTTGCCGGAGATGAAACGATGGAGCTTTCGTATGGTACCCATTTTTTTCAGGATCTGGTCGAGTCCCACATCTATCCGCTTCCTCTGCACGTCAACGCCCCCGACGCGACGTTCAACCGGGCTTTTTTCAACGATTCTCCCAACCAATTGGCCGATCTGTTGCCGGAGGATGGGCGGTACGCGCGGTACGTCAAAGTGATCGACGTGCCGGCCGTGGCTGATGGGCGCTATCTGGACCTGGTGATGGATGGCGAGCGAGACGAGGCATTGGCGTATCTTGCAAGTGGGTAAGTGTGCAAGTATGCAAGTTGCAAGTGTGCAAGTATGCAAGTTGCAAGTGTATAAGATGGATGGCGTTTGGGGAGGTGTGATGGGACGCAAAGGGGTATGGATGGCTGTTTTCTGGGGTCTGGCCCTGGCGGTGGGGGTGTTGGCTCTGTGCCAGCGCTGGCAAGAGGTGGTCGAGGCGGCGGCGAACGGTGTTTTGACCGTCTGTCCAGGCGTTGTGTGCGACCACACGACGATCCAGGCGGCGGTTGATGCCGCTCAAGATGGCGCTGTGATCAAGGTGGCAGAGGGGGTCTATACCGGCGTGCAACCGCATAATGACATAGATGCTTTGATCTACATTGGTGGGAAGGATAGAAAAATCACCATTCGCGGCGGTTATGCGGTGGGTGAATGGGATGTCTCCGATCCAGACGCTCACCCGACGATTCTCGATGCAGAGGGGCAAAGGCGTGTTTTAGTGGTTAACAACGAAGAGGGAGGGGGCGAGGTTATCGTTGAAGGTGTGTCTATCGTAGGCGGATATGCAAGCGAGACAATAGCCGGTGGATGGGGTGGCGGCGCCTATTTTTACAACAACGCTAAGGCGACCCTCCGGCACAGCGTGATTTCTGGCAACGTGGCGATTCACGGGGGCGGTGTCTTCATCCATGGAAGCAAGGTCGACGTCGTGGGGTGTCACATCGTCGCCAATACGGCCATCACCTATGGCGGGGGACTGGTCTTGTTCATCAGCGACGATACGCAAGTCGTCAGCAGCACGATCGCCGCTAACGAAGCTCAATTGGGCGGCGGCGTTTACCTGTATCGAAGCAATCGTACGACGATGATCAATAATTTCTACGTCGATAATAGCGGGGATGACGCCGGCGCCATCTACGTCGCCGAATGTGACCGACCTCGCTTGATCCACACCACCATCGCGCGCAACCTGGGAGACAGCGGCGTGAAGGTCGTTTCGGATAGCGAGTGGGAGATGGTCAATACCATCATCGCCGGGCACACCGTCGGTCTCGACGTCGCAAACGATAGCCACGCCTCCCTGGAAGCCACTTTGTGGCACGACAACGGTACCGATTGGCAGGGCAACGTCTCGCGTAGGAGCGATTATGATGGCGACCCAGCCTTTGTGGACCCCGATGCGGGTGATTATCACATCAAAGAGGCGTCGGCGGCGCAGGATCGCGGCGTGGCGGCCGGGGTCTTCGTAGACTTCGATGGGGATGAGCGCCCGCGCGGCGGTGGCTATGACATCGGCGCCGACGAGTTTCCCAACACCCTGGCGGTATCCCTCTCGGCGACGCCGGTGTGGGTGCGCCCCGGCGATCGATTGACCTACGTCATTCAACTCAGTAATTTTGAGACGACGACGTTGGCGGCCGACATCACGAATACGCTGCCAGCCCAGGTGCAGCCCACGGGCGTCCTCGCCTGGCCGTCGCAACCCATCTCTCCCGGCAAGGAAACCTGGGAACAGCAGATCCCGGTCACCGTGTCGGCGGCGTGCCAGGGGATATTTGTCAACGAAGTTGAGGTTGCAACCGAGGGAGGAGATCGATTTAAACGCGCGCTCTCCCTGGGTTGTTTTAGCATTTACCTGCCCCTGGTTACGCGAGCGTATCAGTAGGCCGGGAAGACCCCAGAATGGCTACATTTTCACCAATGCACCAATGCACAAATGTTTGACTTGGTTGACGATAGAATGTATAATCAGAAACCGAGGAAGTTTAGGTCGAGCTTCGCTGTACTAGCAAGACTGGGCGGGTAGTGCGGCTTTTTATTCCATCTTAGATTTAATGTAGCCTGGATTTGCATCTGCAACTGCACGAGTTGCGGTGGAGGTAGGTATGGCGCTGAAGGGGAACCTGCGAGATTTCAGTACAACGCAGTTGTTAAATTTGATCAACCTGGCACGTAAGACCGGCACCTTGACGATTGAGGCTGATGGCACACGATCCCGATTATGCTTCAAGGAGGGACGATTGATTTACGCCACGCGTGATGAAAGTGGCGGACATCTGGCGACGATGCTTCAGCAAGCAGGTAAAATTTCGGAGGAGCAAGCACGGGCTATTCAGAAGCAAGTTGAGATTAAGAGCGATAAAGAACTGGGTGTGTTGTTGATCAATGCCGGCTACGTGACCCAGAAAGACATTGTGCGAAGTGTAAAATCGTATATCTTGAACAGCGTTTACCCGCTCTTTACCTGGACAGAAGGGACCTTCCGGTTCGAGGCCAGCGTGTTGCCGTTCGAGGATCACATTACGATACCCATCAATCTGGAAAATGTGATTATGGAGGGCAGCCGCCGGATGCAAGAGTGGGAACGCTTGCAGGATGAACTGCCCGATCTTGACATTGCTCTAAAGTTCGCAGACCGGCCTAGCGCCCGTATGCGCGACATCAATATGACCGTTGAGGAATGGCGTGTCGTTTCGTTTATCAATCCCCATAACACTGTTCGCCAAATCGCTACAGCCAACAATATGAGTGAGTTTCAGATTCGTAAAATTGTCTACGCTTTGTTACAAGCCGGTTTGGTTGAATTGATTCAGCCAGAAGGTGCGACCAAGCCCTCGGCATCTGGAAAACCTCCTGTTGCTATGCGACCGCCATCTGTCAACCGGAGTGTGGTGGAGAAAATCGTGGGATTCTTCGGAGGTAAGCGCTAGACGTATTCCGGATGGTTTGTTGGGCTCTAG
>DSAR01000136.1 GCA_011046405.1 Chloroflexota bacterium
GTATATTGGTATATTGGTATATTGGTATATTGGTATATTGGTATATTGGTAAACCGGTCTACCGGTCTACCGGTCTACCGGTTTACCAATATACCAATATACCAATATACCAACCTGGAGGATGAGTATGGATCAAGTGAATTTCCACACCGTGGGCAAGTCCGCCCCTCGCAAGGACGGCGTTGCGAGGGTCACGGGGCGGGAGCAGTATACCGTCGACGTCGCCCTGCCTCACATGCTTCACGGGCGCATTCTATCCAGCCCCTACGCCCACGCCCGCGTCAAGCACATCGACGTCAGCGAGGCTGAGGCGATGGGGGCGATTTGCATCACTTTCGACGACGTGCCGCACGTGTGCTACAACGAGCGTATCATCACCATCCCCCGCGTCCTCCACAAGGATCACTACGTCCTGGCCGACAAGGTGCGCCGTATGGGAGAAGCAGTCGCGGCGGTGGCCGCCGAAACGGAGGAACTGGCCGAGAAAGCGGTGCGCGCCATTCATGTCGAATACGAAGTGCTCCCCGCCCACATCGACGCCGTCGAGGCGATGAAGCCAGGCGCCGAACCGATCTACGATACCGTGCTCTGGGGCGAGAAAGAGGAGCCCATCGAGCATAACGTCGCCTGCGCGCGCGAGGTCGAAGAGGGCGACGTGGACCGGGCGTTCGCCGAGGCCGACGTCGTGGTGGAGGGCACCTTCAAGACGCCCAAGATCTACCACGCCCAGATGGAGACCAAGTCGGTGGTCTGCCGCCCCGAGCCCGACGGCGGGCTCACCGTCTGGCCCACCACCCAGTCGATCCACAACGTGCGCATCCTGCTGGGCCAGATCTTCGATATTCCCCTGAGCAAGATCAACGTCAAGCGAGTGCCCATCGGCGGCACCTTCGGTTCCAGCATCCAGATGAACCCGCCGATCCCCATCTGCGCAGCGCTGGCGCTCAAGTCCGGCCGCCCGGTCAAGCTGACGCTGGCACGGGAGGAGGACGCCCACGATCACACCCGCTACGGCACCCAGATCGACCTCCAGCTGGCGGCCAGGGCCGACGGCACGCTGACCGGGGCGAAGATGGAATTGATCGCCGACATCGGCGCTCACAATATCCAGGCCTATTCCTTCCTGGGCGTGTGCGTCGGCTGGCTGGTCTCACTCTACAAGATACCCAACGTGCGCTACAAGGGCACGGCCGTCTACACCAACAAGGCCATCTCGTGCGCTATGCAGGGTTTCGGCAACCCCCAGGTGACCTTCGCCGCCGAGAGCTTGATCGACGAACTGGCGGAGAAGCTGGACGTGGACCCCATCGCGCTCCGGCTCCAGAACTACGTGGGCCTGGGTGACACCTTCTGGGGCCAGGGGCCGCTGGTGCGCTCCATCGTGCAGAGCGACGGCGTGCCGGAACTCCTGCGCCGGGGCGCCGAGGCCATCGGCTGGCAGAAGCGCCAACCATCCGGCTCGCAGGAGGGACGATTTCGGCGCGGCATCGGCCTGGGACGGGGCTTTCACACCTCCAGCGCCGGGGCGCCGCAACCGGGCGACGTGATCGACTTCTCCGGGGCGATGGTCAAGGTCAACGTCGACGGCTCGGTCGACGTCATCACCGCCCTGATGGATCACGGCGGCGGCACGCTGGAGGCGCTGGCTAAACTGGCAGCCGAGGTGCTGTGCGTGCCGCTGGACAAAGTCAACCTGGCGCCGGCCGAGACATGCTCCACCGTCTACGACTGCGTGACCCACGCCACGCGCGGCGTCTACGCCGGGGGCGGCGCGGTCGATAAGGCGGCCCAATCGCTGCGGCAGGAAATCCTGGAGACCGCCTCCCATTACATGAACGTCACCGACACCGCCCTGCAGCTCCGGCTGGACGATGAACGGGGGCAGAGCGTGATCTACGCCCCGGCCATCCCCGACCGGCAGATGACGCTGGCGGAACTCGCCACCCGCTGCTGGGAGGAGAGCTGGAAGACGATGGCCGCCGTGGAAAGCTACCGCCCTGTCCACTGCCCGCCCGCCTACGTCACCGTGTTCGTCGACGTGGAGGTGGATACCTGGACCGGCCAGGTACACACCGTCAAGGCGGTGATGGGCAGCGACTGCGGCACCGTCGTCAACCCGGAAATGGCCGCCGGGCAGTTGGAAGGCGGCCTCTCGAAAGGCGCGGGTTACGCGCTCTACGAGAACAACGAGTGGGACGCCGACGGACAGCTGACGTCCAAGGGCTACTGGATCGACGCCAAGACGGCCGCCATCGGCGAGACCCCGTACAACGACAACCTCATCATCCACTTCGCCAACACCTACGAACCCAGCGGCCCGTCGGGGGCCAAGGGCATCGGCGAGGCGGCCACCAACCCGGTGGCGGCGGCCTACGCCAACGCGATCTACAACGCCATCGGCGTGCGCTTCTACGAACTGCCCATCACGCCGGAGAAAATCCTGGCGACGTTGCAAGAGACAGCAGCGAAAGTGCGTACAGGGGGTTAGGGTTATGCCGATTGAATTTACGATCCGGGTATCCACGGGCAGTGAGCATCCAGATGAATTAGCGCAACGGTTACAGCATTTTCGCGAGCGTCTGCCAGAAATCGTGGAGCGCAGTCTGCGTGAATTAGCGAATGAACTATCCGCCGAGGAACTACCTGTGTACGAATTATCCGTGGATAAAATAAGCATGTCGATCGAAGATATCACTCCCCAGGACGAAATCGCCCTGTTGGAAGCGTATGCAGACCTAGGAGATTATCGAGCTTTTGGAGAACTTGCCGAGCGAATAGATTGGGCCGTGCACTCCCCGGATGATCTGACTGCGGCCCTGGATATGGCGCTCGGTATGGAGATGTCCCGTCTGGCGATGAAACTGGCCCAAATCGGGGGGCGACTGTTCCCCGACAACGAACGGGTGCAGCAAGCGGCGCAAGTATTGGCTCCACCTGTGACCCAGGTCACACGTCTGCCCAGCGGCCGGGGGCTGGAACAATCCAGGTTATGGTTCCGACAACATGCCAGCGAGTACAAAGGGCAATGGGTAGCCGTGCGTGAAGGCCGTCTGCTTGGAGCAGCGCACGCTTTCGACGCGATCGCATCTCTTATCGGCGAAGGAGAGGATGCCGCCAGCACAATTGTGACGAGGATCCTGTGATGGCCCAGTTTACCGACATGCTGATCTCCAGTGAATTTGCGATCGGGGCCACTCATTACGAGGATTTCTATCCACAGGAGTGGCACGCCGCTCGCATCGTGCTTACCGTCACGTTGGCAAACCGGGTGACCACCCAAGCGATCGTCGATACCGGAGCGCCGTGGTGTATCTTTGCTCCGGATATGGTGCAGGATAACGCCCAGAGTGCGTATGTGCCCGGCGTGACTTTGTCAGTCAGGGGCATATCATATCCGGGTAAATTGGTCAGAATGAAAATTGGCTTGCTGGCTGAACTCGGTGGTGACGATCTTAACGTTGAAGCCACTGTGTTCATCCCTACGTTACCCCCCGGTGTGGCGTGGTCTCATCCCAACTTCATCGGTCTGGATGGTTTCTTGAATCGTGTTCGCTTTGCTGTTGATCCACCCGATAATGTCTTTTACTTTGGCCCTGTTTGACGGAGGGACCTATGAACCAAATGACCAACTCCCACATACTAGTCAACGAATTCGATTACCTGGAACCGGCGTCGCTGGATGAAGCGATCGCGCTGCTGAAGCAGTACGGCGACCGGGCCCAGGTCGCTGCTGGCGGCACCAACCTGGTGATCTGGATGAAGATGGAGCAGTGCGCGCCGGCCTACGTCATCAACGTCGGCAAACTCCCTGGGCTGACCGGCCTCTCGTTCCAGGATGAGGGGTTGCGCGTCGGCCCGCTGACCACGATCCGCGCCCTGCGCAACGCCCCCCGGGTCCAGGCCACCTACACCGGACTGGCCGAGGCGTGCGCAGCCTTCGGTTCCGCCCAGATCCAGATGATGGGCACGGTGGGCGGCAACGTGTGCAACGGCTCGCCCGCTTCCGACACGGTACCAGCCCTACTCGCTTTCGATGCCCAGCTGACCCTCACCGGGCCGGCGGGCAAGCGTAACCTGCCCATCGCCGACTTCCTGCTCGGGCCGGGCCAGACCGCGCTGCAACCGGACGAGTTGCTGACCGGCATCCACCTGCCCCAACCGCAGCCGGGGACTGGGAGCGCCTTCGTCAAGATCTCGCGCGTGGCCGCCGACCTGGCCAAGGCCAGCGCCGCCGCCGTCATCGTCCGCCGGGGCGACGAGATCGTCGCCTGCCGCTTGGCCTTCGGCTCCGTCAGCCCGACGGTCCTGCGCGCCCACCGGGCCGAGCAACTGCTGGCCGGCCAGACATTCAGTGCGGAACTGGCGCTGGAGGCCGGACAGGTCGCCTCGGAGGAGGTCACGCCCATCGACGACGTACGCTCGACCGCCCGGTACCGGCGCCAGGTCATCCGGGCCCTGACTCACGATGTCCTGCAATTGGCTTGGGAACGGGCCGGAAGTCAGGCCCAGGACTCCGAGGTGGAAAAGCCCAAAACTCCCCCGACGACGGCCCCAGGTCATCAAGGGGTTCTGGCCAAAACGTTGCACGTGGCCCATGGCGAGACGCACGAGATCGAGCTGACCGTCAACGGGCGGCGCCATCGTCTGGCGGTGCGGCCCAACGAATTGCTGCTCAACGTGCTGCGTGAACGCTTGGGGCTGACCGGTTCCAAGTACGGATGCGGATTGGGCGAGTGCGGCGCGTGCACCGTCCACCTGGACGGCCAACCGGCGCTGGCCTGTCTGGTGCTGGCCGTGGCCGCCGACGGGCGCGAGGTGCTGACCGTCGAGGGGTTGCAAGGGCCCAATGGCGAACTCTCGCCCCTGCAACAGGCCTTCATCGAGCACAACGCCTTCCAATGCGGCTATTGCACACCCGGTATGCTCATGATGACCCAGAAGTTATTGGAAGAGATCCCGGCCCCCTCCGAAGACGACGTGCGAGATTACCTGAAAGGCAATCGCTGCCGATGCACCGGTTTCGCCAGCATCGTGCGCGCGGTCCTAAGCGCTGGTAGGCCGGTAGATCGGTAGACCGGTATACCGGTATACCAGTCTACCAGTCTACCAGTCTACCAGTCTACCAGTCTACCAGTCTACCAGTATACCA
>DSAR01000425.1 GCA_011046405.1 Chloroflexota bacterium
AGGACGGTGGAGGTCGAGAAGATTGTCGAGGTCGAGAAAGAGGTCGAGGTCGAGAAGGAAGTCGAGAAGGTCGTCGAGAAAGAGGTCGAAAAGATCGTTGAAGTGACCCCCGAACCGGTCGTGGTTGATCGCCAGGGCGCCTGGCTCGACACCATCATCATCATCGAAGAGCCTTCCGCCGATCAGGCTGTGACCCGCCTCGAGGTGGGTGAGCTTGATCTCTACGCTTTCGCTGTGGGTAACCCCGAGGTTGCGGCCAAAGTGGAGGCTTCCCCAAATCTGGATGGCTACAAATCGTTTGGTTCCTACAACGAACTGAGCTTCAACCCCGTCGGTCCCGTTTTTGAGGGCACTGGTAAACTCAACCCCTTCGCCGTGGCGCGCGTACGCGAGGCGATGAACTACCTCATCGATCGCACCTACGTTACCCAGGAAATTATGGGTGGGCTAGGCGCCGCCCGCTGGACGTGCTTCAACAGCGCTTCCAACGACGCCGCGCTGATGGCCGACGTGATTCGCGCCATCGAGTTGGAGTACGCTTACAACCCCGATACGGCTGCGGAAATCATCGGCGAAGAGATGGAGAAGCTCGGCGCGACGATGGTGGACGGCAAGTGGCAGTACGAGGGCGAGCCGGTGGAAATCAGCATCCTCATCCGCATCGAGGATGAGCGCCGTGATATCGGCGACTACGTCGGCAACCAGTTGGAAGACATCGGCTTCACCGTTATCCGCGACTACAAGACCGCGGCAGAAGCATCCCCCATCTGGCTGCGCGGCAACCCCGCCGACGGCCTGTTCCACATCTACACCGGTGGCTGGATTACCACGGTGGTGCCCCGCAACCTGGCGGATAACTTCGCCTTCTTCTACACCGATATGGGTCTGGCTGTGCCGCTGTGGCAGGCTTACGTGAATGATCCGGAGTTCTACGACCTGGCCGACCGGCTGGATCGCAGCGATTTCCGGACGCAGGAAGAGCGTCGCGATCTGATCGAGCAAACGCTGTGGCTGGCTATGGAAGACTCCGTCCGCGTTTGGCTGGCCGACCGGGGCGCTTTGACCCCCAAGCGCACGGAACTCAAAGTTGCGGCGGACTTGTACGGTTCGGTGAGCGGTTCCTGGCTCTGGCCGGTGACCATCCAGCGCGAGGGCGAGGTCGGTGGTTCTATCACCATCGGGATGCCGAGCATCCTCACAGAGCCGTGGAACCCGCCGGACGGCAGCAACTGGATCTATGACATGATGATTATCCGCTCGACGGGCGAGATGGCGACGCTGCCTGACCCCTTCACCGGTCTGTACCGCCCGCAGCGCATCGAGCGCGCCGAGGTCTTCGTTAAAACCGGTACACCTATCGTGAAGACGCTCGACTGGGTGGACTTGCAGTTCGTCGACGAGATCGTCGTGCCGGATGATGCCTGGGTGGACTGGGATGCCGAGGAGCAGCGCTTCCTCACCGCCGGCGAGGTCTACACCGAGACCGAGACGGTCGTGCGCAAGAGTGTCATCTACTACGAGCCGGATCTGTACGAGAAGAGCATGTGGCACGACGGCAGCCAATTCTCTATCGGCGACGTGGTGATGTACATGATCCAGACCTTCGACCGTTCCAAGGAAGCCAGCCCGTACTACGACGAGGCCAAAGTGCCCGCTTTCAACTCCTTTATGGCCGCCTTCCGGGGCGTGCGCATCGTCTCCGAGAACCCGCTGGTCATCGAGACCTACTCCAACTCCTACCAACCGGACGCCGAGAACACCGTCACCTCCTGGTTCCCCTACTACGCGCAGGGGCAAGGCTCCTGGCACATGATGGCGCTGGGCCTGATGGCTGAGGAAAAGGGCGAGGCGGCCTTCAGCTCGGCCAAGTCCGATACGCTGGAAGTCGAGCGCCTGAGCTACATCGCCGGCCCCACCATCGCCATCTTGGAAGCGCAGTTGAACGAAGTCCTCGAAACCGGTGAGATCCCCTACGGGCCCACCCTGGGCCAGTTTGTGGATGCAGCCGAGATTGAGGCACGCATGGAAAACTACGCCGAGTGGTTCCGCCGCCGCGGTCACTTCTGGATCGGCACCGGCCCCTTCTACCTGGAACGCGCGTTCCCAGTCGAAGGTACGGTCGTGCTGCAGCGCTTCCGCGATTATCCCGATATGGCCGATAAGTGGATGCGCTTCGCCGAAGCCCCCATCCCCGAAGTGGAAGTGGATGGTCCCGGTCGTGTGACCATTGGCGACGAGGCCGTTTATGACGTCTTCGTGACCTTTGGCGGCGCGCCTTATCCTGTCGATGACATCGACAACGTCAAATTCCTGGTCCTCGACGCCGAAGGCAACGTGGCTCACGTTGGCGAGGCCGAAGCTATCGAGGACGGGTTGTTCGAGGTTGTGCTCGATGCGGAGATCACCAACAAGCTGGTAGCCGGCTCTAACCGGCTAGAGATTGTGGTCGTCTCCAAGCTCGTGGCGGTTCCCAGTACGGATGCCCTCACCTTCGTGACCGCGCCCTAAGCGCGTGCCGCGCTGCGCACGGTAACGATGCACTTGACCGGGGGCGGGCGATTTTGCTCGCCCCCGGTTTACACCTGATACCCAGGTCGTTTTAGAGAAAAAGTGAGGACCAAAATTATGTCTGAAGATGCCCTGTCTGTGCAGCCTGACAGTCCCGTAACATCACGGAAGTCTTCCGCCGGCCCCCGTAATGTGCTTAGACTCGCGCGTTACACAGTGCTTAAGTTAGGATCGCTGTTTATTGCAGTGGTGGTTGGTATCTACTTGACGATTCTGATTGCTAATATGGGTGGTTACGTGGATCAGATTCTTAGAGGACAGATCCGCGAGCAAGTTTCCATCAGTATCGGGATGGATCCCGAAATGCGCCAGCGGCCGGTAGAGGAACGCAACCGGCTCATCGAAGAGACGATCGCCATTGAGGAAGAGCGTCTGGGATTGAACCAGCCCTTTCTGATCCGCAGTTTTCGCTTTCTCCACCGCGCTTTGACGCTGAATTTGGGCCGCGCGCAGTTTATGTCCAGCGATAGCGGTTCGCGTCTGGTGAGCAATATCATTTTGGAGCGATTGCCCTCGACGTTGCTGCTGATGGCGACGGCAAACCTGTTGTTGTTTTTCGTCAGTGTTTTCTTCGCCCTGTACCTTTCCCGGAACTACGGAAATGTGCTGGATAAGATGGTCGTCGGCCTCTCGCCCACCTCGGCGGTGCCGGCCTGGTTTTATGGGATTTTTCTGATTTTGCTCTTTGCCGCGGTGCTCGGCTGGCTGCCCTTTGGCGGCATGGTGGCCGCGCCACCGCCGCCGCAGCTTGGCCCACGCCTGCTCAGTATGGGGCGGCATTTGATCCTGCCGGTGGTAGCCTGGTTGCTGAGCGGGTTTTTTGGCAGCGCCTACGGCTTCCGCACCTTTTTCCTCATTTTCTCAATGGAGGACTACGTTGAACTGGCCCGGGCGAAGGGGCTTTCGGATCGGGATGTGGAACGGCGCTACGTGCTGCGCCCAACGCTGCCCAACATTATCACCACCTTTGCCCTGATGTTGATTACCCTGTGGCAGGGGGCGATCATTCTGGAGACGATCTTTAACTGGCCGGGATTGGGGCGCTTGCTCTTCCAGGCCATTGGCCTCTTCGATACGGCGGTTATCGTCGGCTCCAACGTGATCTATGCTTATCTGTTAGCTTTGACGGTCTTCTTGCTCGATTTTATCTACGCACTGGTCGATCCGCGCGTGCGTATTGGCAGTGGAGGCGCAAAATGAAGTGGTTACAGCAAACGCTTAAGGACATCCGGCAGTACCCTTCGGCGATTATCGGGTTGGTGTTGATCCTGTCCATGGTCGTCCTGGCGCTCTATACCATCATTACCATCCCCTACAGTGAGGCCATCCGTCTCTGGCGGGGAGGGGAAGAGGTGTGGGGCGAGAACCCACGTACCGTACCGCCGGCGTGGACAAATTGGTTCCGTGACAAGAAGATGCCGGAGACCCTCGTGCTGAGAGTTGGCGATGAGGACGTGACGAAGGATATGGCCGTTATCTCCGAAGATATGTACGACATCACGCTGACTTACACCTTCGACTATCCTTATGACGGCTTTCCGCAATCGATGAACGTCTTTTTTACCACACAGTATACGGCGAAAGCCCCGCACGTCTCGATGTCGTGGCTTACCCCCGATGGCCGGAGAATTCGTCTGGGTGATATCACTGCGCGACGCTCGGATACCTACCGCATCGACCAGGATGATCGTTTGACACGCCGGTTGCGAGGCGTGGAGCCACGCGTGGGCCTCTTTGCCGATCCGGAGAAGGAAAACACCCCCACGACGGTCAAGGGGACCTACACGTTGGTGGTCGAGGCGACCACGTTCGAACCGAATTCCGAGGTGGATGCCAAGTTTGTGCTCTACGGGCAGGTCCACGGCCTGGCCGGCACCGATCACCGGCGGCGTGATTTGATGGTGGCACTGCTCTGGGGGACGCCCATCGCGCTCTCCTTTGGTCTGATCGCGGCGTTGGGTACCACGGTCACGACGATGATCATTGCCGCGGTGGGCGTCTGGTTTGGGGGCGCGGTGGACGGGTTGATCCAACGCATCACCGAGATCAACATGGTGCTGCCCTTTTTACCCATTCTCATCATGGTCGGGACGTTTATGTCGCGTAGCATCTGGGTCCTCTTGGTATGGGTGATCGCGTTGAGTATTTTTGGCGGAGCAGTTAAGACATACCGGGCCACCTTTCTCCAGGTCAAGGAAGCCCCCTACATTGAGGCGGCGCAGGCTTATGGAGCGAGCAACTGGCGCATCATTGTTTTCTACCTGGTGCCGCGCATTATCCCGCAGTTGCTCCCCGGCTTGGTGAGCGCCATTCCTGCTTACGTTTTCCTGGAGGCTTCGCTGGCATTGTTAGGCATTGGTGATCCTGTCCTGCCGACGTGGGGCAAGTTGATCAATGACGCCCGCGCGAACGGCGCGTTATACAACGCGCAGTATTACTGGGTCTTGCAGCCGGCAGTGCTGTTGATGGTGGTCGGTCTGGCCTTTGCTATGGTCGGCTTTGCGCTGGATCGGATCTTCAATCCCCGTCTGAGGGAGGTGTAAAACCATGGCCGAACAAGAAATCTTGCTCGA
>DSAR01000045.1 GCA_011046405.1 Chloroflexota bacterium
CCGGGTTGAGCGCAGTGACGTTCCCCGACACCGTCAGCGAGGGGATGGCGTACGATCAAGGCGGCGCGCTCCAGGCTGCCGTCGCTCACCTGTACCGCTTCGGCGTCGATGGCAGCCGCCCCTATCCGGTCGTTTGCAGACGAGACGCACCCGTTTGGGTGCGTTTTCTATCGGGCAAGATGGCCTGAGTCAAATTTAGTAGATGGACATTGACTTTATTGTTTGATTGTGGTACGATAGAAAAATAGTTGTTACGTGAAATCATTCCAGAGGTGGCAAAGTGGATATCTACACCCGCGCGACCTGGCTCATTGTAGCGATCTGGTTTCTTCTATGCATGGCGACGTTAAATTATAACGGCGCTTTTTTTGACGAGGGCATCTACGTCACCGGCGGCCTCCGAACGCTGGAGGGACATGGCCTGAGCGATCGTTACCTGAGTTGGTTCGGCGGCTCGCTTTTCTGGCCGGTGTTGGCCGGTGTGGGGTACGAGTTGGGCGGCATCGTCGGCGCGCGGGCAGTGGTCGTGCTCGTGGGTCTGGTCGCCCTGGGGGCCGTCGCCCGGGCGGCGAGCAATCTCTTCGATTCCCGGGCGGGCTTCTGGGCGGCGTTGGCCTTTGCCGTCAACGGCGCTTTCTTCGCGATGGCCCGCCTGGCCGTCTACGACGCCCTGGCCCTGGCCGGTATAGCCATCAGCTTCTGGGCCGTCACCGAGCTGGCCCGGAAGGACCATTGAGGCTGGCTGGCATTGGCCGCGGTGGCTTATGCGGCGGCGATTTTCGCCAAGTACCCGATGGGCCTGATGTTGGTCCCTCTCCTCGGCGTGCTGCTTCACCAGCGTGAGGAACGCGCCCCGGCCGACGTCGTGATTTTCGGCTTCATCACCGGGGCCTTGGCCCTGGCCTTCTTTCTCCCCGTGCGCGAGCAACTCTCGGCTTTTTTCAGCTGGCGTTTATCCAACACTCCATCCTTCGGTATTTCCCTAGGCGTCATCGCGACGGCCATTGGCTACTTCAGTTTCGCTCCGGCCTTGCTGACCGGGGGCGGGTGGTGGGTGGCATCGAAGAGGGACAGGCGCCCGTTGGCCAGCATCCTGGGGCTCAGCTTGTTGATCTGGCCGGCCTATCACCTGTCGCGCCAGGATCCGGTGAGCGTCAACAAGCACCTGGTCTTTGGATTCCTCTTCGCCTATCCCCTGGTTGGGCTGGCATTGGCGTGGTTGTGGGCGCGGGACAGGGCCCTGCTGGGCCGGGGAGCCGCGTTCGTCATCGTCGTGGGATTGGTGGCGCTGGGCTGGGTTCAGGTGCAGCAGTCGGATCAGGCCTGGCCCGACCACCGCGCTGGGGCCCGCTACCTGGTGGAACGGGTCGAACCGGGCCAGCGGCTCCTGATCGACGAATCGTGGCCCTATACGATGTACCTCTATGGGATCGACCGCATCGATTCCCCCTGGGACGTTTACGATAACTACCGCGTCGAGCACGAGGATCTGCCGGTGGACTTGTGTGAATTCGATTGGCTGGTCAACGTCAAGGGCTCTTACGCCTGGCCCGCCGATTTCCTGGAGGCGATCGAACGATGTGACCGTTTCGAAGCGGGCTTTTCTGACACCAGCACCGTGATCGGTCTGGGATCGGATCTGCGTTACGTGAGTTACCCGGTCGAGACGGTCATTTTTCGTAACACGACGGAGAGATGAGACGTTGAAGACAGTGAACAATTGGAAAGTCAGGGCCGCCGGGGGCCTGCTCCTAGTGGCGACGCTCTGGTACCTGCCGTGGGTTTTCAGGAATCTGAACTGGCAGGCGCCGTGGTTGGCCGTCCCGTTTGCGCTGGCCAGCGTGATGACCAGCGTGATGACGTTGGTCACGGTGATCAATCACTGGCAGTACAGTGTGCCGGAGAAGCTTCCCGTCCGTGAGGGTGAGGAACCGGAAGTGGCCGTCATCATTCCCACCTACGGTGAGCCGCCGGCCATGATCTACCAGACAGCCCAGTCGGTCCTGGAACAGCATTACCCCATCGAGACAATCCGGCTGGTCATCAGCGACGATGCCCACTCGCTTCATATCCGGCAGGTCGCTGCCCAGTTGCAGCGGGAGTTCCCCAACGCGCACGTGGGGTATCACCGCCCGCCCCGCCAGGGCGATTCCCGGCGCCACGGGCAGGCGAAAGCGGGGAATCTGAACTCGGTGCTGGAGGCCATCGACATTTACGCTTCCGCCATTCCCTTCATCGAGACCCGGGACGCCGACGATGTGGTGGAGAACCCGGATTTCTTGCGCCAGGCAGTGGGGCAGTTGGTGGCTGATCCCCGGGTGGCCTTCGTGCAGACGGTCAAGGAGGCCCAGGTGGGGGAGGGTGATCCCTTCGGCAACCTGGAACCGCTCTTCTATCGCAAGGCGATGCTGGCCAAGAACGCGGCCAACGCGGTCTTCCCCTGTGGCTCCGGGCTGGTCTGGCGGCACGAGGCCTTGGACGAAATTGGCGGTTTCCCGACCTGGAGCCTGGTCGAGGATCTCCAGGCGGGGGTCGAGGCGCTCCGGCGGGGATGGCGGGGCGTCTATCTACCCATCGTCGGCGCCGTCGGCCAGACGGCCCCCGAGGACGTGCCCAACGCGATCAAGCAGCGCGGGACCTGGGCCCTCGATACCATGCGGCTCACCTTCTGGGGCGACAAATCGGGCCTGAGCCTGCGGCAGCACTTGCACTTTTCTGAATTGGGGCTTTTCTATTTGCTCAGTTTCGCCGTGCTCGTCTTCGCCATCACGCCGGTGTTCGCCCTGGCGTTCAAGGTCTACCCTTTGATCACGACCCACCGGAATTGCCGGGTTATGATCACGCCGTCAATGGCAAGGACGGTTGGGGCTCGCGGGTCAGCCGGCTGGTGAGGGTGTCGGCCGATCCGGACACGGACTATAACACCGCGTTGACCGAAACCCAGGTCGTCATCCTGGGGAAGAACAGCACCTACGATAACATCGGCGACGCAGCCGACCCCGGCGGCGAGCGGGGCGTGCCGGCCTGCGTCCAGGGTACCCAACCGCTGACCGATTGCCTGCCCTCGGAGGGGCCTTCTCACAGCATCGGGATGCTCGCCTTCGACCACGATGGGGCCTTGTGGGTGTCGAACGGGGAGGGCGCGCCCTACATCACGCCCGACATCCGGGCCGCCCGGGCCCAGGACCTGGACAGCCTGGGCGGCAAGGTGCTGCGCATCGACCCGGAGACCGGACTGGGCCTGCCCGACAATCCCTTCTACGACGGGAACCTCGCCAGCAACCGCTCGCGGGTGTGGGCCTATGGGATGCGCAACCCGTTCCGCTTCGCCCTCCACCCGATGACCGACACGCTGTACGTGGGCGACCTCGGCTGGTTTTCGTGGGAGGAGATCAACACCGGCAGGGCGCAGAATTTCGGCTGGCCGTGTTACGAGGGCGGCGATAGCGGTAACGTCCGCCACCCCAGCTACCAGTGGTACACGCCGACGTTGGACGTCTGCCAGCCGCTGTACGACGCCGAGCCGAATAACGGGGTGCAGGCGCCGCTTTATGCCTACGAAAACGTCAGCGGCGCGGCGGTGGTGCTGGGCGCGATCTACACCGGCACGACCTATCCCGAGCAGTACCAGGGCGCGCTGTTCTTCGCCGATTATCACAGCCGCTGGATCAAGTACTTAACGTTTGAAGGAGACGGCAGCGTCGCCCGGCACGATTTCCTGGACAACGTCTCTAACCTGGGGGCGCCGGTCCAACTGACGTTGGGGCCCGACGGTTACCTGTACTTCGTGGCCCTCAACCCCGATCCCAACGGCGAGAGCGAGATCCGCCGGATCATCTACACCACGGCCCCTTCGGCCCAGGTCGAGGCGACGCCGAGCAACGGCTATCCGCCGCTCGAGGTTCGTTTTTCAGCCGAGGGCTCGACCGATTCGAACTATGCCCTGTCGGCGTTGCGCTTCGATTGGGACTTCGGCGACGGTGAGCAGGATACGGGGATCACGGTCACCCACACCTATCATCTGACCGGTACCTACACCGCCGTGCTGACCGCCACCAATCCCCAGGGGGCGTCGGATACCGACGAGGTGATCATCACCGTGGGGAACCTGGCCCCGACGGCGACCATCATCGCCCCGGACACTGGCGCGCTCTACACCATGAGTGGCACGGTCCCGTTCAAGGGCATCGGCTACGACGCGGACGACGGGGAGATCACGGCCAGTGAGCAGTTGGCGTGGAACGCCTGGTTCGACTTCCGGGGCCACTTCCACTCCCCCTTCGCCAGCCAGCGCGGGACGGCGGGCAGTTTCGTGGTCCCCAGCCACAACGACGATAACTCGGTGGTCCTTTGCCTCACGGTGCGCGACAGTGGGGGCTTGCAGGATACCGCGTGTGTGAACGTCTACCCCCGCACGGCAGATTATCACTTCGACACCGACCCGGGCGGGTTGCAGTTGGTCTACGATGGCTTATACTACACCGCGCCGTTTACCATCCCGATGCTCGTCAACGCCCAACGGACCATCGCCGCGCCGGTGGAGCAGGGTGGCTTGACTTTCGTCGAGTGGTCGGACGGGGGCGCGCGCAGCCACGTCATCGTCGGGACGGAAGAGGCTGGGCAATCCTTCGTCGCGACCTATCGCCGCTTCGTCTGGCTGCCGTTGGTCCTGCGCGGGGGTTGACGTCGGTATGCTTTGGATCACGAATTTCACGAATGGTTATTACTCAGTCACAAGGTGCGTTGGATCACGAATTTCACGAATGGACGAATGTCGCGAATAGAGTGGGGGGAGCATTCGTGAAATTCGCAAATTCGTGTCATGCGTGATCGGGAGGATAGGACTTGAACGTGAGGCGCATAACTGTCATCGTCGGGTGGGTGATGAGCTTGATCTTGGCGTTTGGATTAGCAGCCTGTCAATCGGCGAAAATACCTGTGCCGGTGGGTGAAAGGGGGATGCTGTCCCCATCTCCTGGGCCGACGTCCGAGCCGGGGGTCGGGCCGACGTCGACGCCGACCGATACGCCGACGTCCATTCTCTCCGATACGCCGACTGTCACGTCGACGCCGACCGATACGCCCACCCCGACGCCGACGGACACGCCCACGGCCACCCCGACGCCGACGCC
>DSAR01000006.1 GCA_011046405.1 Chloroflexota bacterium
CCCCTCTATTGGGACGACGATCGAATGGATACCGGGCAAGTTCGTGGCTGCCTCGAAGTACAACTTGCCAGTCGCGCGATCAATCAAAAGCACAGAGCACGCTTCGGTCTCGGTGAGCTCCTGGGCCGCTGTTACAATCATATGCAGCAAGGGACGCAGACTCAGGACCGAATTCAAGGATCGACTGATCTCGATCAGGCGCTCCAACTGCTTCACCCGTTTTTCCATCTATGCTATTCTCCTCATCTCCCTTTAAGCGTGCGCAATCAGGCGCGTGATACGGGGCAAAATATCCGCGACGTTCCCGTGAATAACCACGTCAGCCAGATCGTCGAGATAGGTCTCCGACAGATTGACCACGATCAAAGCGCCGGCCTGCTCGTGAACCAGCAGCGGCAATTGTGAGGCCGGGGCGACTTGCAAAGAGGAACCCACCACGAGCATTAGATCTGCGCGCCGCACGTGAGCCATCGCCCGGGATACCTCTTGCGCCGGCAACTGCTCTCCAAAGAGCACGACGTTCGGCTTCAACAACCCGCCACACACCTCACAAATAGGAACCTTCGTATCCTGCAAGAACACCTTCAACAACTTTTCCGCAGACACCGCCCGATAACAACGCAAACACGTCGCCTCACGCATGTGCCCGTGCAGTTCCATCACCTCGCGCGACCCGGCCTTCTGGTGAAGGTCGTCGATATTCTGTGTGATGAGCGCCTTGAGGCAACCGTGGGCCTCCATCTCTGCCAGGGCCAGATGGGCCGGATTTGGTTTTGCCTTCATCAGTTGCTGGATCATCGGCCGGATCCAGGCATAAAAACGCTCAGGGTGACGTTGAAAACTGCGAAGCGAAGCGACCTCCATCGGGTCGAAGCGCTCCCACATCCCGCTGCCCGGGGAACGAAAATCGGGGATACCCGAAGGCGTACTGCTGCCAGCGCCCGTCAGCGCTACGGCGTAGCGCGCCGCCTGCAAAAGCGAGGCCGCCCGCGCAACGTCGTCCGTGTACTCGTCAACGTCATTCATCGCCACACTCATCGCCACACTCATCGCGCATCGTCAAACGCTATCGAGGATATGCTGGGCGACCACGCGAATTTGTTGACATGCCAGGGCTGTGGGTTGGGCAAGCACCATCGGGATCCCCTTCTCCAGCTCCTGGAACGCCATTTCTGCCGCTGGCGTGACGACGCCGGCAAGGTCGTGGCCTGCCATGTCCTCAATCGTGTCGCGATCTAACGTAGAGGCTGATGGCGATTTGTTGATCATCACCATACTGATTCGATGACGGGGCATATTGAAAGACGAAACCATCTCCTCCAACATCATACGCCCCATTTCAATGGCGTAACGTTGTGGCTCAATCGCCAGAACGACCAGATCACACTTCGGCAATATCCGTCGATTCAATCCATCAATCCCGATCCCTATATCCAGCACGACGTAATCGGCCATAGAACCCATCAGGTGCAGTAGCGCATCGGCGTAAGCCACCGTCATTGCTGTAGCCATCCCTAACGGCGCCAATTGGCCGCTCAGAACCAACAAGCCGCTATGATGTTCCTCCAGGTGAGCTTCAACCAGCGCAAGATCAAAATGTTCCAACGATTCTTCCAACAACTGGGCCATCTCGCCATGCCGGCGCAGGCCCAGCCGTTGAGATGAGGCCGCCAGTCCTGGCTTCATATCAGCCAACAAAACCTTTTGCTCCCCCATCATCTTGGATAGCAGAACGGAAATATTCACGGCCAATGTACTGACCCCGGTCCCGCCCTTGGCGCCGACAAAAGCGATGACGCTGGCTCGACGCTCGCTTTGCCCCTCGACCTGCTTCCGAGCAGAGCGCAATAACACAGCCTCGATCCGCGAGGCCAGCTCCTCCGGATGAACCGGTTTCGTCAAATAGTCGTCGGCCCCGGCCTGAAAGCCGGTCACTTTATCGTCGACCATCGCCTTGGACGTGAACATGATGATGGGCAGATTAGCCGTATCCGGGTCTGCGCGCAGACGACGGCAAACCTCGTATCCATCCATATCCGGCATCATCACGTCTAAAATGACCAAGTCTGGATGCTCTGAGTACGCTTTCTCCAACGCCTGGGACCCTGATCTGGCAGCGACAATTTCGTAACCGCGACGCTGCAACATCAAACCGATCAATTTGACGCTCTCTATCTCATCATCAACGACCAGAATTTTTTTAGCCATTGCCTTCCTCCACCTGTTAATGTAGCACACAAAGCGCAACTTGGCAAGACTTGCCCACGACTCAAGCGGACTCGGACACTTCCTGAGCAAAAAATCGTCTCACGTCGGCGATTCGACGGGTGCGACGGGCCGGGGGCAAGCTGGCGATCACTTGCTGTCCGTAGCGCTTGGTGTTGACGCGGGAATCGAGGATAGCGATGACGCCCCGATCACTCTCCGTCCGAATCAAACGCCCGACACCCTGCTTGAGGGCCAGAATCGCCTCGGGCAGTGTCATCTCCATAAACGGGTTCCCGCCCTCGTCTCGAAGCAACTGCTGACGGTACTGGATCACCGGATCGTGGTGGGGTGCAAAGGGCAGCTTGTCGATAATGACGAGGGAGAGTGCTGCGCCGGGAACGTCCACCCCTTCCCAAAAACTCCGGGTGGCAAAGAGCACCGCACCATCGTCGTCGTGTTGGAACAACTCAAGCAGTTCAGCGCGCGAGATTCCGCTCCCCTGGCAGTAGGCATTGTACTCAAGATGTGGACTGATGAGGTCGTACAACTCGTTCATGCGGCGCGTGCTGGTGCACAACACAAAAGCCCGTCCGCGGCTGGCCTGAAGCAAACGCCATATTTCTCGCCCCAGTTCGAGCACGTACGCCTCCTCACCCTCGCCATAGCGGGGTTCGAGGCCATTTGGGGTATAGAGCAATGCCTGCCGAGCATAATCGAAAGGACTCTCGATCACCCGCTTGATGGCCTGTTCGCGTGGCGCGCCGGTCAACTGACAGAAATAGGCGAAATGCCTCGCGGTGGTCAGTGTCGCGCCGGTGCAGATGACGCGCTTGACCGGCTCGAATAACGTTTGCCGCAAAAAATCGGCGACCTGTAACGGCTCACAGCATAACGTAATCCCCGCCGGCCCCGGTTCGCGTTCCTCACAATAACGAACGTAATGGTCCGGCGTCGACTCGGCCAACGCCCGCACCTGATCGGTCAACTGGGCCGCCCAGTCTATGACGGCCTGATGACGAACCAGATCCCCACCCTCCTCCTCGTCCCCATCTATTGCGGGTGAGTATGCATTCAACAACGCTTTGTGAATCTTGTTGATCCGGTCAGAAAGCGCCAGCCCCTCCTGCAGCTCTCCCTGGACGGCCCAGCGACGGGCATACGTCGACGGTTTATCAGACAATATCTCGAAGAGTTGCCGATTGAGCCGCACCGTTTCCCCTCGCAGGCCATCCGGCACATGTCTTATCACGATCTGATCGTTGACAAACTGGGGGATCGTCTCATAACCGACGACGAGGCGCAATGCGTTGACCACGTAACCTTCCAGCGCGTGGGCCTCGTCCACCACGAGCACCGGTCGCGGTGACAGGAAAGGCAGTACCAGGTTGAAGGCCAACAAAGCGTGATTGACGACGACCAGGTCTGCTTCCTCGGCCGCTACTTTGGCCAACTCGTAATAACAGCGTCCAAAGTGAGGACAATCCCTTCCCACACACTCGTGCTGTCCAGCCGTGACCATGTCCCGCAAACGGCGTGGCAGCCGCAAGTCCTCCACGTCACCCGAGGGAATGTCGCGCAAGCTCCGCACCAGATCGTCAAGATCGTCCTCCAAACCGGGCAACCCGATCTGCTGGTGAGCATCGCGCAATTTGAAACGACAGACGTAATTGGAACGCCCCTTGAGCAGCGCGGCCGAAAAAGAGCGGGAAACGAAACGGCGCAACGTGGGGATGTCCTTTTCCCATAACTGGGTCTGTAACGTCTTGTTTGCCGTCGACACGAAAGCCCGCGCACCTGAGGCGATCACTGGCATCAGGTAAGCGAAAGATTTGCCGCATCCCGTCCCGGCCTCCAACAAGGCCGGTCGCTCTTCTATCAATGCCTGGCGGACCAGATTGGCCATATCGACCTGTCCAGCCCGATACCGATACCGGCGACCGAGGGCCTGAGCGATCAGCCCACCTTCTTCAAAAGCCGAGATCACATCGGGCACATCAATAGCCTGCGCCTCTGGTGTGAGTGCCTCGACCAGGTCCCTTTCCGATACGTAAGCCATCGACGAGTGCACATTATCCTTTTCATTTGCCATTTGCAACGCCCTTCACTAACCGAGTTGAAGCCAGTATACCACAATTAAGAAAAGCCGCTAAATCACTTTATCCCATTACAGGCCAGTTGTTCTCGCTGGGGTGATGGGGTATAATTATTGTGAAAGGAGGACCCACATGACATGGACCAAAGCCCTGCCCCAAGAAAAGCTCCCGGAAGGCGGCCGCGAGGTCGTCGAGATCGGCGGGCGAGCCATTCTGTTCATTCACCACGAGGGGAAAATCTACGCCGTGGAGAACGCCTGCCCCCACATGCGCCTGCCGCTCAAAGGGGGAAAGATCGAGGCGAACGTACAGGCACACGCTGAGACACAACCCCATATCACCTGCCCCTGGCACCACAGCGCCTTCGACCTGGAGACCGGCGACGTAAAGGCCTGGAGCGTCTGGCCCCCGGCCATCGGCCCGCTGCTGGGCGCCATCACCCGGAAAAAGGCGCTGCCCGTCTTCCCGAGCAAGATAGAGGCAGGCTACGTCTGGGTCGATCTAGAGCAGCAGGATGCATGAAGGATTGCGCCAATTGGACGCCGACCTGCGCAACCGTGGCAGTCGCGGACGCACGGATAACGTCCGCCTGATCATCCGCCGCGGCGACCCGCCAGAGGTCCTGGCCCAACTGGTGGAGGAGACCGGCGCCCGTGCCATCTTCGCCGAGGAGGACTTCAGCCCTTACGCCAAGGCGCGGGACGCACAGGTCGGCCGGGAACTCCCGCTCCACCTGCTCGGCGGCGTCGTCGTCCACCCGCCAGGGAGCGTGCGCAAGGCGGACGGCGACCCCTACGTCGTCTACACCCCCTTCAAGCGCAAGTGGAAAGA
>DSAR01000168.1 GCA_011046405.1 Chloroflexota bacterium
GCGGGCGCAGCGGCGGCCGGCGCGGGCGCGATCGCGATTCCAAATGTGTTGATCAGTAAAGTGGTAACAATGATCCACGTGAGACGCTTATTCATCTTTCCCCCTATCCCGGACAAGCCGGAACCTATAAAGAGCTTCTCGTATGTAAAATTCTTGCACAAAAAACAAGAATTTCATTGGATAGGCATTATCATCTCAATAAGCAGGGGAATAGGCATGATGCACGGGCAGCTTCGCTGCCCGCACATCGCCCTCCTCCGGTTATCGAAGTGATACCATTATACCACATAAAATCTCTGAGAAACATCAGGATATCATCACACATTTGTAACAGTTTTGTTTACTAACCGACATTCGTGATCCAGAGCCTGATTTTCGATCACGAATCACACGAATGGTCGAATTTCACGAATGTTTTTTGAAATTGGAAGCCAAAATTCGTGTTATTTGTCCATTCGTGACATTCGTGATCCAGAGATGTCGGGTAATGAAGGTTATCACATCCAACAAAAGTCCTATTGACTCTACCCCATTGATGTGCTAAGATATAGATAAGTTGGCCCGAGACGGAAAGCAGAAGGCAAGCTAACAGGGCGGGGGCTTTTCTCCGTTTTACATCCAAGTCCATACGAAGCCGATGTATCCAGGTTCAGCCACATCTGAACGTCGAATCTAGGGCAGGCTTGTATCCAATGCGTACGACATTGGGCCTTGTGATTGGGGCGGTGATGGTGATCTAGTAAAATGGAGGTCGAATGATGAAGGCCAAAAAACTCCGCACGAATTACTTGCTTGTTGGATCGTTACTCTTGACTATCCTGGGCGGCTTATGTTGGTTTTCCCATAGATCGGCCCAGGCCACAGGGCCGCCATCTTTATCCCAAGCCAGTCTTTGCCAGGCTGGCGAGGGTGGGCCGGTCGTTCCTCAACCTCTTCCCCCTGAAAAGCTCGCAGCCCCTAACCCGCTGACTGGCATGTCGATGGAACAGATTGATGCCGCTGCCCAGAACCTGGCCCCAGAGGCTCAGCACGTCCTCAACTCTATAGACGTCCAATTCCACAACCTGTACCCGGCGACGACGTTGAACGGCGCGACGCAAGAGACGTCAATCTCGATCCAGACCAATATGTGCGTCGAGAAAATCTGGGCCCAGATCATCATGCCCGCCCAGTCGACCGGTGAGGCCAAATTTTCCTACGTGCTCAAATCCCCCTCTTCCAACGTCGATCGTCTGTCCGATTGGATCCGCTTCCCCTTCGTGGCTGTGGCGGGAACGGCGACCGGCGGCGTGGGGCTGGATCCCTTCGCCGAGGGGGTGCATCGCTTCACCTGGGTCGTGGGATACGAGAATACGGTCTTGATGAGCCAGGATGGCTTCTTCGCCGTCGGGGCGTGCGTCTGTGACGGAACGTCCACGGCGGCCGTGGAGACGCCGGCGGCGCCCCCATCACCGCCGATGCCCATCTCGGGTCTCTCTGATTCTCGATCCATGGCGCCGAATCCCCTGGATGGCATGTCCCTCGAACAGATCAAGGAAGCGAGCCAGGCTCTATCGGCGGCAGAGTTACAGGCGCTGAGCGCGCTCAATGTCCAGTTCCACAATCTCTACCCGGAAGTCGCGCTGGGTGGTGCGACGGTGGAGACATCGGTCTCCATTCAATCCGACGTGTGCCTGGACGATATGTGGGCCCAGGTCATCATGCCCGCTCATCTGACCGGGCAGGCCAAGTTCGCCCACGCTTTCAAGTCCCCCTCCTCCGTATGGGATCGCCTGTCCGATTGGATTCGCTTTCCCTTCCCGGCCGTTGGCGGCGCGGTCGCCGCCGGTGTGGGATTGGATGGTTTCGAGGAGGGGATATATCCCTTCACGTGGGTGGTGGGCCAGGGCGATACCGTCTTGATGACGCGTGATGGTTTTCTCTCGGTTGGGCCCTGCAATTGCGGCGGGATGTGTACGACGCAGACACAAACGCCCGTCGATGCCGCGCCGTTAACTGACGCGACGCTCGACGAGTTGAAGACAGCCGCGCAAAACCTCTCCCCAGAGGCGCAGCAGATATTGAGCACCATGGATATCCAGTTCCACAACCTGTACCCAGCGATGACGCTGGGCGGGCCAACGGCAGCGACCTCGGTCACCATCCAGACCGATCTGTGCATCGCGGATATGTGGGCCCAGATTGTCATGCCCGCCCACCTGACCGGGCAGGCCAAGTTCGCCCACGCCTTCAAGTCCCCCTCATCTGTCTGGGATCGGCTGTCTGATTGGGTCCGTTTCCCCTTCCCGGCTGTCAGCGGCGTAGCCAGCGGCGGCGTCGGGTTGGATAGCTTCCAGGAAGGGGTCTACAATTTCACGTGGGTGGTGGGATACGCCGATACTGTCCTTTTGACGCGGGACGGATTCTTCGCCGTCGGTCCCTGTGGCTGCGCCAGTCCTTGCCCGACGATGACGCCGACCCCGGTCGCCACGCCAACGCCAAGCCCCACACCTCTGGCGGCGAGCGAGTGTGTCCAGCACTCGCCCGGACAGCTCGATGTGCAGATGGGCGGTGGGCAAACGATCTACCGGGAAGTCGAGTTTGCCAACACGTGCGTTTCAGATGTGATCCTCGATCTCCAACTGACCGATCTGGTCAGCCAGATATACCTGGCTGGCGGACACGAGCGGATTGCACTGACGTCCGGCGAGCGCCAGACGGTCCGCCTTTACTTCTCCACCGGCGATTCGGTCCTCCCGGTCGATACGGAACTGCTGGCCATGGCTGGCGTCGAGGAGACGGCTCGTATTCCGATTCGCCTACAAGCAGGCGCCGCTATCGCGCCCTCGAACGCCTTGAATGCTAATCTGGCGAACGTGACGCTGCTGCCAGGCGAGGTCGGTGCGTTTGCCGGCGCGCTCCGGAACAACGCCGGTGTGCCTTTGACTATCACGGCCCACGTTCCCACGACAGCGTCCACGTGGCTGGCCGTGATGGATGCCGCCCCAACGTCGTCGTCGATGCCCCGGCAAAGTCCGACGCCGGCGACCTGGTGGTTAGCCCCCGGCGAGCAAGGGGAGATGCACGTCATCCTGGGCAGCATAGAGACGTTCGCCGCCCAGGCGCCGGTCACGCTGGAATCCCAATACGGCGACCGGCAGACTATCATGGTCGGGGCCTGGTTTGGGCCCTATGCCGACCTGGCCATATCGGGAGGTGCTTTGCCGCCAGCGATGGCCCCCGGTGACGCATTGTCGATCACCCTCTTCATCGCCAACCACGGTCCCAGCGACGGGTTGACCGTCACGATTCCCATCTCGATCACGGGCGACGCGGCGGTCGCCAACCTGGGGCGCAGCGTGGGTGTCGACTGTGTGCTGGACGGGGGCGTTGTATGCCACACGCCGAACCTGCCCTCGGGCCAATCGGTCACCGTCACCCTGGGGATCGAGGCCTACCAGAGTCAGGCCCAGGCTGCGGGAACGAACCCGATGCACGCTTTGCTCCGGGCTCGCATCTCGGCTCATACCTACGATCCCAACGCGCTCAACAATACCTGGTCTTCCCTATGGGGTGGATACCGCATTTATCTTCCCCTGGCGACTCAAAATTGGAAGGGACGTTCTTGGAGCCTTTACCTGCCTGTCGTGGCGAAAGGCTCTTGACCTGGGAGACGTGATCTTCAGTCACAGTAAAGTCGGTGACCTACGTGAAATGCCGGGTGATTTCGCCATCCTCAAGTTGGCAGTACTCGATGAAATTCACCAACAGGTCTTGCTTCGATTTGTTCAAGACGCTGTTGAAAAAGTGTCGGTTTATGGAAAACCGACCGTAACTGCTCAGCCTAGCGCCCGTTTGCAGCGGATGGGCGGGGGCCCCCCACTCTCCATCGCAGCAAGGGATTGGCCTGAGCAGTTACAACCGACCTACATATCTTCATGATCCGATATCTCTGGATCACGAATGTCACGAATGGACAAATAACACGAATTTTGGCTTCGAATTTCAAAAAACATTGGGATTCCGGTATCTTCTCAATAAGTTGGGGAGCTGTGGCCGGTCTCCCGACCGTGCCCGCTGTGGCTCGGTCGGGAGACCGGCCCGAGCGAGTTTGCCCCGGTTTATTGAGATGATACGGATTCCGCATGGCCGCGGTGAGAGATTAGCCACGAATCCTTCGACTACGCTCCGGACAGGTTTGCACGAATTAACACGAAAAACCCAAAGATTAGTGACAATTCGTGTCAACCTGCCCTGAGTGTAGTCGAAGGATTCGTGGTGAAAAATTGACCGCTCCCCGAGCCGACCATGCAAACTAGTAGAGAGCCACATTATCAAGTTACACACAATTGACTTTCATAAAAAGCTCACTATACTAAACGATAGAGTGCTAGAGAAAACGATCAGGCGTTTTCTCTGGCGTGATCTTTGAGCACCGTCCGCGAAACACACAACTGGGGATACATGATGGATAGTCACTGCTCAGCATATACGTGCAGAGCGGATTACAATCCGCGCCGATGGCGCACGGGCTATTGGCTGGGTGGTGACGGAAGCTAACACGTTGCCTGCAAGTGGCCGGATTACGATCCGGCTTCCGGATTGTGATCCGGCGGGCGCAAGGTGAGTAGATATGATGGATAATGGAATAGGCACGCGCGTCTTAATCGCTGAAGACGATTACCTGGTCAGCGAAACGATCAAGAGCATCCTTCACCAGATCGGATACACGGTCGTGGGTAAGGCCATGGATGGACAGGAAGCCATTGAAATGACTCAAGCACTCGAACCTGACGTCGTTCTGATGGACATCGAAATGCCCGGCATAAGCGGCATCGAAGCCACCCGATGCATTCAAGCAGTCTGCCCTACCCCTGTGGTCATCCTGACCGCCTACGAGACTCCCGACTTGGTCGGTGAAGCCAGCGCCGCCGGCGCCGGCGCCTATCTGGTCAAACCGCCTGACGTAAAGCACCTCAAGCGGGCCATTACCATCGCCATGGCCCGTTTCGACGATATGATGGCGCTGTGTGAAAGCAACCAACAACTACAAGCAGCTATGGCCCGGTTGAAAGACACCCAACAACAGGTCATCCAACAAGAACGGTTGGCCGCTGTGGGACAACTGGCGGCCGGCATCGCCCACGA
>DSAR01000233.1 GCA_011046405.1 Chloroflexota bacterium
ATGATGGCCCTTGCCCCATCGACGCGGATTGTGATCCGCACTGCACACGTAGGCTGAGCAGTTACAAAATAAAAATGCCCGCCCCTTTTCAGGGACGGGCATCCTCAGTTCGCACAGCCACACCCATCCCGGTCCAGGGACGGGTGTGACGGACACTCGCGGTACCACCCCGGTTAGGCGGCCCATATCTCACCATATAAACAAAAAACGCGCCGATGTCGGCGCGTCGTGGGATAAAAGCCAGCCTCACTCGTTAGGCAGATGCAGCCTTACAAGAAGATCTCGTAAAGCGACATCCTCAGCCGTGATAACGGTGGCGTCTCCGGCTCGGACTACTCCGAATGAGGGTGTTTGTGATCATCCCTCGCTCGTTTCGGCGAGCAACTCCCGGGGCCATTCAACACCGGCGCCGGTATCGGGCTCACAGCACTTCGCCCGACTCTCTGAACCCCGCTTCGGTGTTTACTTCTCCCGATCGTAGTTTTTCTATCTTCAATTGTCGTAAGTATAACACAGAAAAGCGCTGCGTCAAGACGGGCAGACGCATCATTCGATATAAGGTAGTAGTTCTTCGGCCAGGGCTTGCTTGGTGCGGTACCCGACAACGCGCGTCTTCTCGACGCCCTTATAAAACAGAATCAATGTGGGTATGCCCTGAATACCATAGCGTTGAGGGATGTTTCGGTTGTTGTCCACGTCCAGCTTGGCCACTCGTAACTTATCTGCGTATTCCTCGGCGATTTCTTCGACGATGGGTGCAACCATCTTGCAAGGGCCGCACCACTCGGCCCAGAAATCCACCAGGGTAGGTTCCGCAGCCTGCAACACGTCGCTTTCGAACGTCTCGTCAGTGACCTCGATTGGTTTCGTCATGTGAGCCTCCTTTTGATGTGGGAGGATTATCATATAGGTTGAAAATTTTGTCAAGAGATATCTCCTGGACTCCTGGATATAATCTGGCCTTGCGCTAACACACACTCGGCGTTATAATGAGGCCTTGTATGGGGAAGTGTCGGAACTGGCAGACGAGCGTGACTTAGGATCACGTGGAGCAATCCGTGCGGGTTCAAATCCCGCCTTCCCCATCGTCATCTTGTGTGGAGCCGCCCGGTTTCAGCGCGAGACTCCATCATTTGTAGATCCCATTTTTCCGGCTGAGTCCGGGTTAGGGCCTAACCAATGACATTCTTGCACAGCGAGCAAGAGCCGCTTCGCTTCTGCCATCGGCGCCCTTGATTGGTTCTGGCTTCTGCCAGGTTAGGAGTGAAAAAACTTGAAAGTCACGACCCAAGCATTAGAAAACCGACGCCTCCGCGTCATCGTCGAGATGGACGAAGAACAGACACAGAAAGCGATGCGTCGCACCGCGCGGCACATCTCCAAGCAGGTCAAGATTCCCGGTTTCCGCAAGGGAAAGGCCCCATACGACGTCGTCATCCGACGCTTCGGCGAGGACGTCGTTCGCCAGGAAGCCGTCGAGAAGCTGGCTGAACAGGTCTTCAAAGACGCTTTAGAGCAGGAGGAAATCGTCCCTTACGCCCCCGGCGCGTTGGAAGAGATCGACTATGACCCCGTCACCTATACCTTCACGATCTCCTTGCCACCAGAGGTGGACCTGGGTGATTACCGCGATTATCGGCGGGACTATCCCGCGGTCAAGGTCCACGATGCCGAACTCCAAGAAACATTGGAGGATATTCGTGAGGAGTACGTCATCCTGGAGTTCGTCGAGCGACCGGCCGAATTAGGCGATGAGGTCATCATAGACGCAGATATTCTGACCCTCGCAGGTGAGCCTCTCGCCAGCGAATCCGAACTCAGCCTGGTGATGGACCCACAGAGATCCGGTCAACTGCCGGGCATCGTGGAGGCTCTCGTCGGGATGGCGCCGGAGGAAGAACGCACGTTTAACCTGACGCTGCCCGACGATTTCCAAGATGCAGCGATGCAGGGAGAAGAAGTCACCATTATCGTCGAGATGTTGGCGGTATACGAGCGCACGCTGCCCGACATCGACGATGACCTGGCCCGCACCACCGGAAACTACGAAACCCTGGAGGCATTGAAGGAATATCTCCGGGAAGACCTGCTGGAGGATGCCCAAAAGAGGAGCGAGCATCAATACACCGAGCAGGTTCTGGAAGACATATACGAGATGGCAACCGTCGAGTTCCCGCCAGAGGCACTGGAGGAAGAATTGGACCAGGCGGTCACCGAGACGGAGAAACGAATCAAACGCGAGATGCGACTCTCGCTGGATGACTTCCTCCGAATTCAAAACCTGACCCTGGAGGAACTCCGAGAGGAGATGAAGCCCCAGGTGACGCAGCAGCTTAAACGAGCTTTGATGCTGGGTAAAGTCGTCTATCAAGAGGGTCTGCACGTCAGTTCAGAAGAGATCGAGGTGCGCATCGAAGAGATGAGCGCTCAATACAAGTCCAGAACCGAGCAAGTCCGCGCCAAACTCCAAACCGAAGAGGAACGGGAGAAGATACGCAATAAGCTGTACACAGAAAAGGCGATCGATCGGCTGGTCGCCATCGCCAAGGGTGAAGCGCCCCCACTGGAACCCGTCGAGGATCAGACAGCCGCTCAAGAAGACGAAGGAGAAGAGAGCAATGAATAAGAACCCCCGTTTGCCCCAGGCCCTTATCCCTATGGTCGTCGAGACGACCGGTCGCGGCGAGCGCGCCTACGATATCTACTCCCGATTGCTCAAGGATCGCATCGTCTTCGTTGGAATGCCCATCAACGACCAGTTGGCTAATCTGATTGTGGCCCAGCTGCTCTACCTGGCCGGTGAGGACCCTGATCGACCCATCCGGATGTACATCAATTGCCCCGGTGGCATCGTCTACCATGGGCTCGCCATCTACGACACGATGCAACAGGTTCCCGTCCCGGTCGAGACCTACGCCGTGGGCGTCACGGCCAGCATGGGCACCGTGCTGCTGGCTGCCGGGACCGAGGGCCGTCGCTACGCCTTGCCCCACGCCACCGTTCACATGCACCCCGCAGGCGGGAGCACCCAGGGCTACGCGCCCGACGTCGAGATCCAGTACAAGGAGCTCAAGCGCGTCGAGGATTTGATTCACCAGCTCCTATCTCAGCACACCAAGCAGACGGTAGAGCAGATCGCCGCCGACTTCGACCGAGATCGTTTCATGACGGCCGATGAGGCAGTCGAGTACGGGCTGGTCGACCAGATCCTGACGTCGACGCAGGATAAAGAGAAATAACATCACTTGTTTCTCAACGTACAAGGCACGAGTCTCAGCCACACTGGCTAACTCGTGCCTTTTTGCTTAAGAAACCTGGTTTATTTGACGAGATCCTCTGGGCGCTCTAGAATTTCTTGAAAAGTGAAAATCTCCATTGGCTCAGGTAACAAAAACCCGGTTTCTGGAAAATGCTGTTCTTGGGGCTTTGTCTTTCAAAGCCTACGTCCGTTCCGCAGGATCACAACCGGCGTTCTATTTCATTATTTCATTTACCTTGTTGCCCCTCACGTGTGACCTGGGCCAAGAGGGTGTTCTTGGTCGTGCTGAGGTGATACACGACATCTCTTGGCGCCACGGTCAAGTCGCCCGGGTGCAAATGGACCATGCTGCGAGAAGCTCGCACCGTCGCCGTGCCCTCTAGGATCAAAAACGACACGTCGTGAGGAGCTGGCGTCGGGAGCGACCACGTTCCCTCTCCCCACGCCACCTGTACCACTGCCCCCGCAATCCGGGCTACAGTCTGGAACCGGAACGGCTTGACCAGCGACCGGGCGGTCTTGATCAGGCTGACGTGTTGGAGTTTCGCCTCGCCCGGCAGCCCGTACAGACGACGATTCCCGTTCTTTCGATCAGCGACGAAGCCACACCGCAGAAGCAGTACGTCGGCCCGCGCGCCGGCCCGGGAGCGATGTTCCACCCCCTTGGGCACCACCGTCAATTCCCCCGGTTGGAGTTGCAAGGTGCCCCACTCGCTGTCCAGGAACATCGTGCCCTGGTGCACCCAGAACAGCTCGTCGTTATCCAGGTGCCGGTGCCAGTCCAGGACCCCCTGGCAGATGTAGAGACTGACGACGAGGTCTCCCACCGTGGCGACATTGACCATCGAGAAAGGCTGGTGTAACTTACGGGCTATCTCAGTGATATTGACTTTTTTCAGATCAATCATAGATGCATTATACTTTGTCGATCACAAAGGAGCAAGTAGCATGCCCAGCCTGCTTGCCAGCACCTATCCCCTCAGGTATAATTCAGATGTATCTTCTCAATAAGTTGGGGAGCTGTGGCCGGTCTCCCGACCGAGCCACAGCGGGCACGGTCAGGAGACCGGCCCGAGCGAGTTTGCCCCGGTTTATTGAGATGATACATCCAGATCACGAATAGTACGAATGCCCTTCCAATCTCTGACATTCAACTTCCAGGAGAATTCGTCCATTCGTGAGATTCGTGATCTCAACCATCTTTGGCAGTGAATCATCCGACCCAGTTAGTAAAGGCATCTAACGCATGCTCGAACTGAGCCAACTTAGCGAGCAGGTTCAAGCGATGAGCCGTGAAATCGCTGTCCGACGACGACAGCGCGCCGACTTGCTCGCCCTGGCGCGCCGCTGGTTGACCCGATACGCCGACCTGGGCGAGCAACTACGTCATCCGGCCCGGTCGTCCCGCACCGCCATCCCTACCGCCGAACCCTTCGATCATTACGTCTCTCTCCCCGCGATTCCCGAGTGTTTCACCGTCATCGCCGCCGACGGTTCCCAGATCCAGCCCGACCGGCACGGCGCTGCGCTTTACCACCTGATCAACGTCGGCAGCATCGTCTACCGGCACGGCAGCGGGCAAGCGCCGGTGGCTTACAGCCACCCCACCCTGGGCTACACCGACGACGACCTGTACGAGAACGGCCTGCTGGTCGACGGGAACCTGCTCGACGTGCGGCGCGACCTGGCCGAGATCACCCGGTTGGCCGAACTATGCGCTGAAAGTTCAACTGATCCTCAGATCGCCCTGATCGACGGGACCCTGCTCCTGTGGGTGTTGGAAGAGCGGGCCAACACGCGGGCCGACGAGTGGCGGCGGGTCAAGGTACTGGCCTATCTCGAACAACTCCAACGCATCCATGAGAC
>DSAR01000077.1 GCA_011046405.1 Chloroflexota bacterium
CACAAATCAGCCACGAATTTCACGAATTAACACGAAGAAAAGAAGATAAATTCGTAAAATTCGTGCAATTCGTGGCAAAAAAGCACCGGGCTATCTGCACTCCCCCAACTTGTAGATACGCCCTACACCACGTACAAGGCAAATGTGATGACATCTCAACAACAAAATAACCGAAGAAAAGAGGTGGAACTGGCGGCCCTATGCAAGGCTATTCAAACGTTGAATTCATCCCTCAACCTAACAGAGACGCTAAATTCGGTGATGAATTCGCTGATTCAACTGACCGAAGCCGAACGAGGATGCCTGATGCTGCGCAACGACGACGGAAACCTGGAAACCCGGGCGACGGGTCATTCCAACCGAGCCGATGAAAATGACATGGATATGCAGCTCAGTCATACAGTGGTCCAAAAAACGATAGAGACCAAACAACCTATTCTGACGACCAACGCGCAATTGGATTCTCGATTCGACAAACAGGCGAGCGTCGTTGGATACAGGTTGCGCTCTATCGTCTGTGTCCCTTTGTGCGTCCGGGACAAGGTAATCGGCGCGCTTTATCTCGACAACCGGTTGAAAGACGGCGCTTTCTCTGAATCCGATATACCCACCCTCATCGCGTTCGCCAATCAAGCGGCCGCGGCCATCGAAAATGCTCATCTATTCGAGGCTGCACATAAAGAGAGGGAGTTGAACGAAGCCCTGGGCAGGGCGTCCGCCATCGTCAACAGCACCCTGAATATCGACGAAGTTTTGGATCACATCCTGGAACAGGTAGAACGGGTGGTGCCAGGCGACACGTTCAACATTATGCTCATCGAAAAACAAATCGCAAAAATCGTCCGCTGGCGAGGGAACGAAGGGAACCAGCCTCCTGAAAATACTAGAGATATCCCGATCGCCCGATACCCTAACTTTGAGAAGATGGTCACGACGAAAAAGCCGGTCGTCGTCCCAAACACCGCCATGGATCCCAATTGGGTATCGGAAAATGAGGAGGAGTGGCGATTTTCGTACGTCGCCGCTCCCATCTGCATAGCCGATCAAGTGGTCGGATTCTTGAATGTGAATGGCTACCGGCCTAAACAGTTCGACGCCGCCGACGCTAAACGACTGATGATCTTCGCTCATCACGCAGCGACGGCTCTCGAAAACGCCAACCTGTATCAACGACTCCATCAACACGCCGACGACCTGACCAGGGCTGTCGCCAAACTCAAAGAACTGGATCAGCTCAAGAATCAATTCATCCAGAACGTCTCGCACGAGCTGCGTACACCGCTGGCGATCATCCATGGTTATGCGACGCTACTCGATGATGGAGAACTGGGCGAGCTGCAACCAGAGCAAAAAACCCCGGTGAAGACGATCCGCAGACACACCAAGGCCTTGACAGAGACGGTCGAAGACATCACGCTCATCCACAGCCTGGAGACCGTCCCCCTGAATCGCCAACCGGTTCGATTGGATAAACTCATCCATAAAGCGGTCCGCCCCTTCGAAGAAATGGCCAAGAAAAACCAGATCACACTTTCTCTGGAGACGCCTTCCCGCCTACCGCCCATCGAAGGATGTCCCGATCATCTGCAACACGTGATCAACAATCTGCTCAGCAATGCTTTCAAATTCACCTCGGCTGGCGGATCTGTCACGATCAAGTTGGAACAAAGAGACAATTACGTGTTGATCCATACCACTGACACCGGTATTGGCATCCCACCGGAGCAGCGCACGCGCATCTTCGAACGATTCTACCAAGTGGATGGCTCGACCCGGCGCCGATACGGTGGCATGGGGCTTGGCCTGGCCCTGGTCAAGGAGGCAACTGAAGCTCACGGCGGCACCGTCGCAGTAGAAAGCGAGGTGGGAAAAGGAAGCACCTTCACCGTAGCCTTGCCCATCGCATCCCAAGCCGATATGAAGTAAAAAAGGACGCAGATAATTCCCCATCTGCGTCCTAACCTGGACGAGCCAAAGCTATAAACTGGAGTTTTCCACTCAAGAATTCGGAAGTCTTCAGTCGAGTATCTCAGAGGCAAAGTTGATTGACTATTACGTCAAAATCAGCTGTTCAATGCGCCTTTTGAGACTTCCGCATTCTAGTGACGATTTCCTGGAAAGCTCCAGTTATCAAGGATGTCGACGACAAATTCTCGCTCACTCGATCTCGACAAGCACCTGATCCTTCTCCACATCCTCGCCGGGGACCACGTGAACGGCCTTGACGGTCCCGCCTTGGCGCGCATTCAACTCGTTTTCCATCTTCATCGCCTCGAGCACGCAGATCGGATCCCCCTCTTCGACCTGCTGTCCCACCTCGATCAGCACCCGGATGATCTTGCCCGGCATGATCGCCTGCACAGCGCCCGCGCCGGCCTCCACAGCTACCGCAGAGGCAAGCCCGGCCGCGACCGGCGCCGTCCCACTCATCTTTAGCCCCTCGACCGCCATCGGATAGACGTTCTCGTCGACCCGCACCTCCTCACTTTCCAGGGCCACGTCGTAGGCGATGCCATCGACCAGCACCCGTCCCTCCGCATCGACCTCGACCTTGAAGGGCCGGCCATTGACCGTGATCGTTCCCTCGTCGGCCTCGACCGGGTACGCCACGCCATCCAACGTAATCGTAAACGTCTGAGCACATTCACCCATCACCGTATCCCTCCAGCGCCCTCGATCAATCCCGTCCACCGGCCGCTCCCGGCCCGCCAGGCGGTCCGCCACGGCGAGACGCCCGGCTTGCTTGGCCCGGCCGCATCGATCGCTGCCGAGCGATCCGCCAATTGCTTGAGCAGCGCCCCGGCGATGGCGGCCACGACCGGCTCCTTCCCATTCCCTCCCCGTGCGCGTCGCTCCAGGAACGGACGGGCCACCTGGGGGAACAGCGCGTAAGAGATCACGTCCTCCTCGTTCAGCGCCTGATTACCCATAAACTCGGCCACCTCCTCCCGCGCCTTCTCCATCCCTGCTTCAAGCAAGTCGGCCGGCCGGCAGTCGATGGGCTCTTCGTCACCGATGGCCCGGCGCTGAATCTCGGGGTCGATGGGCGCGGGCGGGCGCCCATAGTAGCCCCGGATGTATTGCCGCACCTCCTCCGGGATGATCTTGTAACGCTCGCCCAACACCACGTTGAGCGTCGCCTGGGTACCCACGATCTGGCTGGACGGGGTGACCAACGGCGGATAGCCCAACTCCGCCCGCACGCGGGGCGTCTCGGCCAACACCTCCTCGTACCGATCCTCCGCATTCTGCCCCCGCAACTGGGAGACCAGGTTGGAGAGCATCCCGCCGGGGATCTGGAACTGGAGCACTCGTACGTCCACCCCGAACATCCCGCTCTCGAAACTGGCATACTTGCGGCGCACCTCGCCAAAATAGGCCGCGATCTCGGCCAGGAGATTGAGATCAAAACCCGTGTCCCGCTTGGTTTCCTTCAACGTCGCCACGACCGATTCAGTCGGCGAGTGGGACGTGGTGAGCGAGAGGGAAGAGATGGCGGTATCGACGATGTCGACGCCGGCCTCGACCGCCTTGATCAACGCCGCCGTCGACATCCCGCTGGTGGCGTGGGAATGCAGGTGGATAGGCAGATCCAACGCCTGTTTCAATTGACTGACCAGTTCGTAAGCCGCGTAGGGCGTGATGAGGCCGGCCATGTCCTTGATACAGATCGAATCGGCCCCCATATCGGCCAACTGGCGGGATAGGTCGACGAAATAATCGATGCCATACGGCGGACCAAGCGTGTAACAGATCGAGGCCTGCACGTGCCCGCCCTCCCGCCGGACGACTTTCATCGCCTCGCGCATATTCCGAGGATCGTTGAGGGCGTCGAAAATCCGGAAGACGTCAATCCCGTTGGCATGTGCGTGAACGATGAAGCGCTCCAGCACGTCGTCAGGATAATGATGATAGCCCACCACATTCTGCCCGCGTAGGAGCATCAGGAAAGGCGTATTGGGCATCCGCTCTTTGAGCAGCCGGACGCGGTCCCATGGGTTTTCGCCCAGGAAGCGCATCGCCGAATCAAAGGTCGCCCCACCCCACATCTCCACCGCCCAATAGCCCACCTGGTCGATCTTCTCGGCGATGGGCAACATATCATCGGTTCGCATGCGGGTCGCCAACAACGATTGATGGCCGTCCCGTAGCATTAAATCACAGACTTTCAAAGGATTCATTTTTTTCCTCCACGTCCTACTCCGCGAACATCTCTCGCGACTTAAACATCAACACCAGCGCCCCATCCTCCGAGCGGGAGCGATGTCTCTCGCCTCCCCGTACGACCAGGCTCTCTCCCTGGCCCACGGTCACGCTGGCGCCGTCGTCGTAATCCACACCGATCTCCCCCTCCAGCACCAGGTACATCTCATCCTTGAGATGTTGGTGAAAGAGGTAGGCCCCCTCGATGCGCGTCAGGTAGACGCAGTAATCGTCCACCTGTCCCAAGACCACGTGCTTGAAAGGCTGTGTCAGGTCTTGGGCCGCCTCGCTCAGCGCCCTTTTTGTCTCAATCATTATTTTCCTCCTCCTCCCGCTAGAGCGGAATGTTGCCGTGCTTCTTGGGCGGATTGGCGTCCCGCTTGTCACGCAGCATCTTCAAGGCCTCGATCAGGCGCGGGCGCGTCTCCTGCGGCTCGATCACGTCGTCCACGTAACCCCGCGCGGCGGCGACGTAAGGATTGGCGAACTGCTCCCGGTAGGCCTCCACCAGCCGTTCTCGCGTGGCGTCGGGATCCTCGGCGGCAGCGATCTCCTTGCGGAAGATGATGTTGACCGCGCCCTCCGGCCCCATCACGGCGATCTCAGCCGAGGGCCAGGCGTAGGAAATGTCGCCCCGGATATGTTTGGAACTCATCACGTCGTAGGCCCCGCCGTACGCCTTACGGGTGATGATGGTGATCTTGGGCACGGTGGCCTCGCAGTAGGCGTACAGCAGCTTGGCCCCGTTGAGGATGATCCCACCATGTTCCTGCTCCACTCCCGGCAGGAAACCCGGCACGTCGACGAAGGTCACGATAGGGATGTTGAAGGCGTCACAGAAACGCACGAAGCGCCCCCCTTTCCGAGAGGAGTCGATGTCCAACACCCCGGCCAAAATCATCGGCTGCTGGG
>DSAR01000321.1 GCA_011046405.1 Chloroflexota bacterium
CGACTGGGTCGAGGTGTGAAATTGCAAGCGTTTTTCTGGGTCATCCCATTGCAACACCTCCGCTATGCTGCCTGGCACGTCCCTCAACTCAAGCGTCTGTGCGGTGTAGCGGGTGCACTGCAACAACCTGATCTCGCTTTGACTCAGCGCCAGGATGTAAAACCGGCCGTTGCTGCTGAGTAACGGCAACAAAGGCTTGACGTGCAAGGCATCGGCGACGACGACGAGTTCTTCAAAGTCAATCGGCAGGCGGTAATAATCGAAGTAGCCATCGCAGATATAGAGGGCCAGCCCGTCGCTCTGACGCTGCCAGAACATCGTATCCTCCACGAGCGCCTGTGCTGGCTGCAAAAAGTCGGTTATCGCCGGCCGGCGCAGCCCGCGTTCACTCAGGCGCTCCTCAGTCTTCGCCAGCATATTCTTCAAGCGAATCCGGTTCTTTTCTACCGCTGGTCCGGCCCGTTCGGTCGGCATGTAAATCGAAACGCATGGATCACCAGACATCTCGATCAATCGCGCTAAATCAACGGTCGATATCATATTCATCTATGGACCTCCCAAGTAATAAGTGTGCAAGTTGCAAGTGTGCAAGTTGCAAGTGTGCAAGTTGTGTTCGCGGTGGATCACCAGCGCGGCCCGGTCTCCAACGCGGCCTCGTAGACCGCCAGTAAGCGTTCGGCAATCGCCGACACGGAATAACGCTGAGCGATCTGGAACGCTTCCTCTCCCTTGGCCTTCAGGCGTTCCTCGTCGGAAAGCAAGCCCAGAACCGCCTCGGAGAACGCCTGCTCCTGCGGCTCTACCAAGACCCCACCGCCCTGGGTCAAAATATCGATCGATCCGGGTGCCTCGACTGCGACGACTGGTGTGCCGGCCGCCATCGCCTCTGTCAGCACGAGCCCTTGTGTCTCGGTCACCGAGGCAAAGACGAACAGGTCGGCTGCGGCCGCGTAATCGGGCACCTTCTCGTGAGGGACCGCCCCGGTAAAGGTCACATCGCTCTCGATATCCAATTTCTGAGCCAACTTCCGCAACTTGCCTTTGGCCGGCCCATCGCCCACCAGGAGCAGCCGCGCGCCCGGCCGCTCCTCGGCAATCCGGGCAAAGGCTCGCAACAAGAAATCAAGGTTCTTCTCGCCGGCCAAACGGCCCACGTACAACAACACCTCCGCCTCTTCCAGCCCCCACTTGGCGCGAACAGGCGCTGGTGCCAAATCCTGGTACGCTGCCAGGTCAACCGGTGTGGGGAGCACCGTAATCGGCGCCTCCACCTCATACTCCTGCCGAATGAAGTCGCGAATACTCTCCGTCGGCGCGATGACGTGCGTGCATCTTTCCAGGTAGCGCTCGACGATCTCCCGCATCACCGTGTGGGCCAGATCCGGCAACAAGGGGACATATTGCTCGGCATATTCGTCGTAACGGGTATGAAAGGTAAACACCAGCGGCACTTGCAGATCGCGCGAGAAGGTCGCCGCGACCTCACCGAGCCAGATAGGATGATGACAGTGAATCAGGTGTGGCTTGATCCCCCGCATCGTCACTTCGATTGGCGCCCTGAGGGGGATCGCCAGCGAGACCCGCAATTGGTCGCCCAGATCAAGCGCTGGCATGCGAAAGATGTAGGGCTCCTCGTCGACGAAATCGTCGTACTCGGGGACGACCAGGTGAACCTCGTGACCGGCTTCGAGCAATCCCCGCCGCAGGAGAGTGATAGACGTGCCCACGCCGCTGATCACGGGCAAATAGTTATTGCTAAACATCACGATACGCACGAGACGCCTCCCTTCCAACCTCAACCTTCAACCTGAAACCTTTAATCTGCCCTACGCCCTCTCCAAATAACGCCCGACCGCCGCGCTGAGATGCGCACCAAACAAGGTCACGTAGCTGCTCAGGTAAATCCAGAACAACAAAGCCACCACCGCCCCCAGCGAACCGTACACCAATTCGTACTGGACGAATCCACTGCCCAGATACCAGGCGAATCCCTCTGATAACCCCTCCCAGAACAACGAAGCGGTCAGCGACCCAATGATGGCCGCCCGCCAGTCCACTTTCGCGCTCGGCGTCCAGCGATACAAGCCCAGGAACATCAAGCAACTGAAGAACCAGGGAAGCAGCGTCGCCACGATAGACCATAAAAACGTATCGTAGATCAAAGCCTCTCCCCACAGCGACGCTTCCAGCCGGGGCAATAATTCGACCATCGTGTTCGACGCCAGCGAAAGGAGGAGCAATATAACCAGCAGGACGCCGATCATTCCCAGGGCGAGCAAGCGGCTCTTAATCAAATCGCGCGCATCTGTCTCTTCCCAGGCCCGGTTGACGTTACGCACCAATATAGAGAACGCGCCCGAAGCCGACCAGAGCAACCCGAGCAAAGCGATCATCCCGCCGCCGCTTCGCAATTCGAAAACGCGCTCGACGTTTCGCTCGATCAATTGTTGAGAGGCGGGAAACGCTTCGATGAAAAAATCGACTGTCTGTTGGTAAGCCTGCTCCCGTTCCAGCACGACCCCCCCCACACTGACCAGGGCAATCATCAACGGAAAAAGGGAAAACAGCGCATAGTAGGCCAAACCGGCCGCCGCCTCGGCAGCGCGAACCTCGCCAAAATGCCGCATCGCATCCTGCAGGATGCTGACGACGCTATACTGCTCGATCCGGCGGCAAACGTCGTGCAAGTGGTCTACAACAGGTTTCATTTTCGCCTTTCCTTCCACCTGGCGCCGTCTCTAGGGCTGCCTCCACTGCTCGCGTAACTTCTCGCGCTTATCCCGCACTTGCCGTTCGACGGCGCTCAACGCCTGTTTCAAGGCTCCCATCGCGTCCTCGTGCTTCTCGACCGCCACGATCTGGTTCGGCCTCGCGTACAGGACGACGCGCACCTGGTAGCGGTGGGGCGTCTCACCGCCAGTCAATTCCTCTATCGAGACCGAGGCATCGACGATGTCGGTATGCCCCTCGGCCAAGGCCGCGAGACGGCGAGCCGCCTCCGCTTGCAACGCTTCCTCCGTGCTCCCGGCCAACGACGTCTTGTTATAAAATTCCGACGGCAAATTCATCAAATCGACCATACGCTTTACCTCCTCCTATCCCGGACAGAGCCGGAACCCATAAGTGGTGCCTCGTATGCAAAATCCCTGCACAAAAAACAAGAATGTCACTGGATAGGCACTAGCTACTGGACACTTTTTCGACTAATCATCCCGCAGGTTAGTCTATTTCTGGATGATCTATGCAACCTGCGGGAGGTTATAAACTGTCGTCACAAACACACAGAGAAAAAATTGGCCCGAACACTATCTATATCCTAATATAGAAAACCGCCTGCAACCGATGGTTATGGTTGGGGGCGGCTTTGACTTTCGTTAACAAGGGTTGGAATTTCGTTTGCGCCGTCCTAACCTGGCAGAAGCCGCTGCGCTTCCAAGCCAGAGCCAATAAGGAATCGTCGATCATCAAATTCTTGCTCATCGTGCAAGGATTCTATTGGTTAGGGCCTATACAAAATCCTGTAGGTGTTCATCCCACCCTTCCAGGACGCGCTGCTCGGGGGTATTGGCGTCCAGGCGCAACCCGAACACGCCGCTCATCTCCCGGAGTGCTTCCTGCGCCGCCCCGACGTCCTGCCCACACTCCGAAGATGATAACACGTCGTCGGCCAATTGGCTCAAGACAGGCAGAGCCTCCGGCGTTTGCAAATCGTCGTCCATCGCCTGGATGAAAGCAGCCACGGCAGAGGCGGGATCCAGTGCCGGGCCACGCCCACTATCGGCCACAACCGCCGAGCGTAACTTGTGCGCCCATTGGGCCGCCTCTCGTAAGGCCTCCTCGTCGTAATGCCACACCTCCCGGTAGTGATGGCGTGACAGATAGAGCCGGATCGCGTCGGGCGACCAGGTCTCCAGGAGATCGCGCACCATCACCAGGTTGCCCAGCGACTTGCTCATCTTCTCCCCCTCGTGATGGACCATCGCGGTGTGCATCCAGAAACGGACGAAGGGCTTTTCGCCGATGGCGCATTCGGCCTGGGCGATCTCGCTCTCGTGGTGGGGGAAGATCAAGTCGCTCCCCCCGCCGTGCACGTCGACGGTATTACCCAGGTAACGCATGGCCATCGAGGTGCATTCGATGTGCCAGCCCGGACGGCCCAAACCCCAGGGGCTTTCCCAGGCCGGTTCGCCCGGCGCCTGGGCCTGCCACAACACGAAATCCAGTGGATCCCGTTTGTGGGGATCGTCGGGACGATTTCCACGCTCGTTGGCGATGGGCAGCATCTCTTCGTACGAAAGTTCGCTCAACTTGCCGTACTCGGGCCACGAGGTCAAATCGAAATAGACGTTTCCCGCCGCCTCGTACGCCACGCCGTTCGCCAATAATTTCTGGACGACCTCAATGATCTCGGGGATCGTCTCGGTAGCCCGGGGGAAGCGCTCGGGCGGGCGCGCGTTCAGGGACTGCATATCGCGGATGAAGTGGGCCGTCCACCGGTCTCCCAGGCCCTTCCAATCCTCATCGATCGTGCCTGCCTTGCGCAGGATGTCGTCGTCGATGTCTGTCACGTTCTGCACGTAACGCACCGCACTCCCCCGGTATTCCAGGTAGCGAATCAAGACGTCGGTGTTGATGTAGGTAAATGCGTGCCCCAGATGGGTGGTATCGTAGGGCGTGATCCCACAGACGTAGACGGAAATTGGTCGTTGTCTGGCGAGCAAGACCTCCTTGCGCCTGGAAAGCGTGTTGTATAATTTCATGTTCAGTCCTCTCTTCGACATACGGTTGTCTGTTCCGATTAAGCCGCTGGGTTACAAACCCGGCTAGGGCAAGTGTTACATGGATCATCGATCCACAAGCAAAAAATGGGTTTCTGACTGGTGAGAAACAACCCAATCGTATCACAATTCCCCTCCCACCGCAAATATCTGTTCATTACCCGACATCTCTGGATCACGAATGACTCTACTGAAAAAAGGGGTTCTCTGGTAGTTCGCCTGGTTGGCTTAGCAAGTGGTCAACTTTTCGCCACGAATTACACGAATTGTCACTAATTTTGGGTTTTTCGTGTTAATTCGTGCAATTCGTGGCTAATCTTTCGCCGC
>DSAR01000066.1 GCA_011046405.1 Chloroflexota bacterium
CTGCAAAGTCGGCCTACGCCGACTATAAACTAACCTGCGAAGGCAGGTTTTGCAATGCGTGATTTTTACGCGCTGTAGCCACGCGGTTTTAACCGCTGTGCGCTGTAATGTGCCATTGTCAAATTATTGAGAAGGTACAATTGATCTTCTTTTCTTGGTGTTAATTCGTGGCTGATTCGTGATACTCCCCCAAGTTTTGTATGCGCCATCTGCCATCTAAATCCGTCGTCTGACCTGCTCCTCAACCCAATGGTGCGTCCGCGCGATCCCCTCGCGCAGGCTCACCCTGGCCTCCCAGCCCAGCGCCCGGCTGCGGTCCTTGGAGAAATTTCGCGACTGCCCTAAGCGCAGCGACTCCCACCGGCCCCTCCACGTACTCGATCCCCACGTCCTTGCCCGAGATTTCGATCACGGTTTGGGCCAGTTTGGCCACCGTCACGTATTCCTCGCCGCCTAGATTCACCGCGCCTTCCAGGTCGGATTGGGTGAGCAGATAGATCGCCTCGACCATGTCGTCGACGTAGGTAAAGTTGCGGACAGCGCCGCCATCGCCCCACACCTCTATGTTATCACCATCCTGCGCCTGCGCAACCTTGCGGCACAGGGCAGCGGGGGCCTTTTCCCGCCCGCCGCGTCGATCACGTGGTTGTTAATCAGCGCGCTGTTGCGCATAATGTCAACGGATGATTTTTATCCGCGGATGATTTTTATCCGCGGATGTTTTTTATCCGCGGATGTCTTCTATCCGCCTCGGCGGAGTGAATGTAGCCCATCCCGCCCATATCGGCCGCCAACTGGTACACCTCATCGAAGGCCTGCCCTGAGCCTGTCAAAGGGTCTCGCCCCAGGTTGAGCGCCTCCCAGCAATTGTGCGGCTCCATCTAAAAAAAGGAAGCGAAGCGGCTCCATCTAAAAAAAGGAAGCGAAGCGGCTCCATCTAAAAAAAGGAAGCGAAGCGGCTCCATCTAAAAAAAGGAAGCGAAGCGGCTCCCGCAGGTCCAGCAGCCGGAACTCGTCGGCCTGCCCTGTGGAATAAGAGGTCTTGGCGCTTTTCGTGCCGTCGATAGACGCATTCCACAGGGCCTGCGTCGGTGCGAACTCGTGCTCTTTGATATCCACGCCGCGCACCCAATACCCCTCACGCTTCAGTTTCTTCACCAGATACCCGCCGATGAACCCACCGGCGCCACACACCAAAGCTCTCTTCATTCCCCATCCTCCTTATCTCAATCCTCAACCCTTAATTCTCAATCCTTAATTCTCAATTCTTGATTCTCGATTCTTATCCGTTCGCTTGCTCTCATGTTCCCAATCATTTATAATATCTCTAGAGACAATCCCTGAAGCACAAGGAGGAAAAATGACCCTCAGCGAGATTATTCAAGATATCCACGGCCTGGAAGCGGAATTGGCCAAGCTGGAAGCGCGTTATGGTTTGCTTTCGGCCGATTTCTATCATCTCTATAAAGCCGGTGAACTGGAGCAGACCAAAGATTTCATCCAGTGGACTGGCTATTACCAGGCCAAATTAGAGCGCGAGGCCCGCTACCGCGAAATGATGGACGGTTATTTGCGGGATTTGCGCCAGAGCGCCCAGCTCGGCGCCCTGCAGCTAACGCCTCGGCCCGCTTCCACCGGAGCATAGTTCTGTGCCCCTCTCGGATTTTCAAGTCTACGGAGAACTTGTCTATTCTCTGCCGGAGCGATATCCCTCCCGATATCAAGCGCCACCGCGTTCCCGCCCCCGGCATCAGTTTCGAGCACCCCAATCTCCCACATCTCATAGAGGAAATCAAGCAAGACGTCTGAATTCTCAGTTCTCAATCCTCAATCCTTAACTTGTTCCCCACCCATTCCTTGATATAATGATGACCACGTCCCATCCAGACTAAAAAAGGTGGCCCTATGGCTACGATTGAAAAAGAAATTACCGTTCGCCTTTCCCCCACCCCCTACCATCGCCTGCAGGAATTGGCTCGACAGGCCGGCAAAACGCCGGAATCGCTCACACGGGAGATTGTAGAGCAAGCCTTGCAGGACACAGCATCTCCTATGTCCTCTCCGCCCCGAACTGCGCGCCAGATCCTGGAGGCCGCGGGACGTGTTCGCTCTCTGAGCCCCTCGCTGCGGCAAAGGATCATCCCGGGCGTGACGTTGGAGGAGGTTCGGGCATCTCTGGACAAAGCCGGCGGCCCCCCTCTGAGCGAGATAATCCTCCGGCAACGAGAGTCTCGATCGTGACCACCTACTACCTCGACGCCAGCGCCCTGGTCAAGCGCTACGCCCCCGAGGCGGGCAGTGATTGGACACTGACGATCACGGACCCAGCCGCCGAACACACTATCATCTTCTCCGAACTCACCCAGCCCTTAATCCTTAGTTCTCAACTCTCAACTCTCAATTCTCAGTTCTCAGTTCTCAACTCTCGCCTCCCCCCTCCCCACCACCGGCAGATACACCCGCGCCGCCGCGACCAGCACCCGCTGCGCCATGCGGTTATCCCCCACGTCCGTCTCCACGATCTCGCCCGCCGGGTCGATCTCGACCCACAGCGTGTAGGCGCCCGGCCCCGGCGGCGTCCAGGTCGCCGTGAGCGCGCTCGCGCCCTCGTAACGGCCCGGGATCTGGTCGAAGACGTGGGGCGGGAGGAGCAGCGTGCCGCCCGCTTCAGGGTCCCCCTGCCCCACCCACACCTCGACCGAGGACGCCGCCTGCCGGCCGTGATTGGCAATCTCGGCCGTGATCGTGAAAGGGAGCGTCTCCGCCCCATCCCACATCACCACCGGGGCCGGCTCGACCCGGAAGCGGCGCAGGTAGAGATCGGTGTAAGCCGGCCCGGTCCCCAGCCGCTCGTGGACGTAAGCCGCGTAGGCTTCCCCCAGCGGCGTCATCGTCTTGGTGTAGGCCCCGGTGAAGAGATCGCCGCCGTAGCCCTGGCTGATCACCTCCCCGTCGTGGTAGACGTTATCGTCCAGGCTGTACCAGGCCCAGGCCTGCACCAGCCGGTCGTCGTCGGCCGGGTAACCGATCTCGGCGTCGGTCCCGGTGAGGAAGAAGTCGAAGGTGGCATACATAAAGTCGATCACCCGCTCGTCGCTGAAGTCCTCGCCATCCTCGTCTATGATCTCAGGCCACATCAGGATACCGTACTCCGGCACGATGAGGGGCTTATCCCGCTGCCCGTGCGCCGCCATCCAGCGGCGGAGGTCGACGAAACGCTGGATGAAGACGTCCACGTCGTCGTGATCGCGGATCTCGTATTCGATCCCCAGGTGGGCGTAACGCCCCATCCCGGCCGGGATGTTGGCCCCCCACCCCGTGCGGGTCTCCGGGAGGATGAAACTGTGCACCGTCCACACGTCGACCGGCATGTCTGCGCCGTAACGGTCGCCGTAGGCCTGCCAGACGAAATCGAGGTACAACAGCCGCAGCGGCGTCGCCTGGACCAGCCCGCCGAAGGCGACCTGGGCCAGCGGATCCACCCCCTTGATCAAGTGATACAGCCCGTGGTAGACCTGGGCATACTCGTCCGGCGTGCAATCGTCCATCCAGGGAGAGTCCGGCTCGTTGCCCACCCGCCAGACCGCGGCCGGGTTCGCCTGGATGATCGACCTGATGGCGGCCTCGTCCTGCACAGGGCGCGGCGGAGAGGCGGCGCAATCGACGCGGAAAATCTGCAGCGCCCCCATCCCCTCCGGGTGCGGCGGGTCGGGGCGGGCGTACCAGTAGACGTACCAGCCTGCGCCCAGGGCGGCCATATCGTAGCGGGCACTCGACGTCCCGCAGACGCCAAAACGCTCGTATTCGAGCGGATAGGGTGGGAAGGCGTACTCGTAGGCCCGCGCCGGCTCCATCAAGCCAGCCCCCACTGCCAGCAGGAGCAGGAGCAGGATCGCCAGGGCGACCGGGAGCCAGGAGACCAGTCCACGTAGGGGGGCATCCCCGGCTTGAGATACACGGCGGTTAAAACCGCGTGCTACACCTGCCAAGTCGGCCTTCGCCGACTCCAGTCCACATTCAAATCCACGCAGGTGGACTTTGCATCGTGTCGCAAACGACACGCAGTAGACCGCGACTTCAGTCGCCGGGCAATCCTGGCAAACACGATTCAATTGTAAAGGTGCGCGCATCCATTGCCATAGCCAGGTAAACACGATGGACGTCCTCCCTCTATGCGATAGTCCGCCCCGTATGAATACTACAGTTTACCCGCTATCCATCATATAGGCAACCCGGATCAGCCCCCCCGCCGCAGCACGATGAGGGTTAGGCCGGCCAACACGGCCCCCGCGCCGATGCCCATCAGCCCCAGGCCCAGCGTGGCCCCGCCGGCATCGGGCAGGAGAACGGGCACAGATGTGGGCGTGGGCGCAGGCGTCGGCGTGGCAGGTGCAGGTTCGGGCGCCGGCGGTTCCGGTTCCGCCGTGGGGTCAGACGGTTCTGCCGTCGGCGGCTGGTCGCTCGTCGGCGACAGGGTGGGCAGATTGGGCGTCGGCCTCGGCGAAGGCTGCAACGCCGGCTTCCCCTCCACCACCGGCATCATCGTCATGGCCAACACGCCGGTCAAGAAGAGCACGGCGCCCATCGTCAACAACAAACGTGCTGCAACGTTCGTCTCAGTATGTATCATCTCTTGCTTCCTCTCCCTTGTGTCAATATGTACCGTTTAGCTTCATTACCCGACATCTCTGGATCACGAATGTCACGAATGGACAAATAACACGAATTTTGGCTTCGAATGTCAAAAAACATTCGTGAAATTCGAGCATTCGTGTGATTCGTGATAGAAAACCAGGCTCTTGGCCACGAATGTCGGGTAGTGAAGCGTTTAGCCAGACAGTCGTAACGAGAGCAACCTTATCTGGACGACGTATCGAATACGTTAGGCGTTACGCACTTGATCGTTAAGAAAAGGTTTTGGACGCAGAAAAACGCGGATAAACGCCGATTTTTGAGTCTTTATCTGCGGAAGTCTGCATCCGCTCCGCAGGAGCGTCATCTGCGTCCCACTTCTTTCAACTGCGTAAGTCCTATACGTAAC
>DSAR01000241.1 GCA_011046405.1 Chloroflexota bacterium
ATACCAACATACCAATATACCAATATACCAATATACCAACATACCAATATACCAACATACCAACACAGGAGGAAAAAACTATGGCTGAATGGCAATATATTCGGACGGAAATCGAGGAGCAAATCGCAGTGCTGACCATCGATCATCCGCCGGTCAACTCGTTCAACGCCCAGGTGGTGACGGAACTGGGCGCGGCGGTGGATGACCTGCTAGACGACGATGCGGTCAAGGTGATCATCATCACGGGCGGAGGCACCAACGCTTTCGTCGCCGGGGCCGATATCCCGGAGATCAAAGCCTTGTTGGAAAATCCCGGCGAGGATTACGAGGCCGCGCGCCAGTTCCTGGAGCGGGGGCAGGGGACCTTCCTCAAAATTGAACAGGCGAGCAAGCCGGTTATCGCCGCCATCAATGGCTTTTGCCTGGGCGGTGGATTGGAGCTGGCGATGTCGTGTCATATGCGCATTTGCTCCGACCGGGCGCGCCTGGGTCAACCGGAGATCAACCTCGGCCTCATCCCCGGATGGGGCGGCACCCAGCGGCTGACGCGCATTGTGGGCAAGGGTAAAGCGGCCGAACTGATCCTCACTGGCGACATGATCACCGCCCAGGAAGCGTACCGGCTGAACCTGGTGAATAAGGTGGTGCCTTCCGGCGCGGTACTCAAGGAGGCGCAAGGGCTGGCCCGAAAAATCGCGTCCAAGTCCAAGTTCCCCATCGCTGCCAGTTTAGAGGCCATCACTGAAGGGATCAAGGTGCCCATCGAGGAGGGTCTCAATATCGAATTGGAGCAGTTCGTGGGTCTGGCCGATACGGAGGATATCCGAGAGGGCGTCAACGCGTTCCTGGAGAAGCGACAACCGGAGTTCAAGGATCGCTAGGCCGGAGGTTGGTAGACCGGTAAATTGGTAGACCGGTATACCAGTTTACCAATATACCAATATACCAATATACCAGTCTACCGACACATGGAGGGGCTTATGGACTTCGCATTTAGTGAAGAACAGGAGATGTTCCTGGCGATGTTTCGGGATTTCTCGGCCAAGGAGGTGGCGCCTCAAGCGGAGGAGTTAGATCACGAGGAGGCGTTACCTCTGGACGCGTTGCGCAAGGCGGCTCAGCAGGGCTTCTTGGGTGCGACGTTGCCGGAGAAGTATTTCGGGGCCGAGTTGGATTATCTGAGTTACGTCTTGCTCGTCGAGACACTGGCGGCCGACTCGGTGTCGATGGCAGTGATGTTAGCGACCCACGTGAGCCTGGCGGCGATGAGTATCCTGGAAAACGGCGACGAGGCGCAGAAAGAAGCGTGGCTCCCGGTGATGTCCGCTGGTGAGGCGATAGGCGCCTTCGCTCTGACCGAGCCGGATGCCGGGAGCGATGCCGTCTACCAGGGCGGGTCGGGGTGGCAGACGCGGGCGACGCCGGAGGGTGACGATGTCGTGTTGGACGGCGTCAAGTCCTGGGTCGCCAACGGGGAAGTCGCGGGTATCTTCGTGGTCTTTGCCCGGGGACCTGAGGGAGGCGACGCTTTTCTCGTGCCGGCGGATGCCTCTGGCCTGACGCTCGGGTATCGTGAACCGACCCTGGGACTGCGTAGCGCGGCCTTCAATCGCCTCTACCTGGAGAAATGCCGCGTGCCAGCGTCGAACCGGCTGGGCGCACCCGGCGCTGGGGTCGAGATCGCTCGCCAGGCCCAGGATCGTATGGCGATCGCGTTGGGTGCGGCTGGTCTGGGCGTGGCAGCCAGTTCTCTGGACGTGGCGAGCCAATTCGCCACCGAGCGGGTGCAGTTTGGCGTGCCCATTGCCGAAAAGCAGGCCATCCAGCGCTACGTGGCTGAGGTGTTGACTGAAGTGGAGGCGTTACGTTACCTGGTCTATCACGCCGCGTGGGCGGTGGACCGGGGGGATGGATTCTCCCGCGATGCTTCGGTGGTCAAGGCCTTTGGCGCCAAGGTTGCGCGTAACGCAACCAACCAGATGTTGCAGGTCCTGGGTGGCTATGGCTACATGGAGGATTATCCGATGGCGCGCAAATACCGCGACGCCCGCGCACTGGGCATCATCGGCGGCCCCACGGAATTGCACCACGTGCGTATTGCACAGGACGTCTTCGCCAAGCGAGACGTCGATGTCGTGCCATAAATTGGTAGACTGGTAGACCGGTAGACTGGTAGACTGGTAGACCGGTAGACTGGTAGACTGGTAGACCGGTATACTGGTAGACCGGTCTACCAGTATACCAGTATACCAATATACCAGTATACCAACACACCGACACAGGAGGTGAACAAGTGGACTTTTCATTTTCTCCAGAACACCAGGCCCTGCGGCGGATGATTCGGGAGTTTGTGAAAAATGAGGTGGCGCCCATCGCGGCCGAGATCGACCGGGAGCACCGAGTCCCGATGGAGGTGATGCGGAAGCTCGGCGAGGTGGGCTTGTTGGGGGTTTGTTTCCCCCAGGCATACGGCGGGATGGGGGCCGGTGAGACCGGCTACTGCATCTTGATGGAGGAATTGGGGCGCGTCTGCACCTCCACGGCGACCAACGTCGGCGCCCACATCGGGATTGGCGCGATGGTGATTCACCTGGATGGCACCGAGGAGCAGAAGCAGAAGTACCTGGCGCCGCTGGCTCGGGGAGAGAAGTTTGCGGCCTTTGGGCTGACCGAGGCGAATGCCGGTTCCGACGCGGCGGCCGTCCGCACCCGCGCTGTGCGGGAGGGAGATTCGTGGATCCTGGACGGTGGTAAGATCTACATCACCAACGGTGGTTACGCCGACGTCATCACCGTGATGGCGGTGACCGATCCGGCGTTGGGCGCGCGGGGCGGCATCACCGCCTTCATCGTCGAGACCGATTGGGAGGGGTTCTCGGTGGCGCGAGAAGAGGATAAGATGGGCATCCGGGGCACCAGCACGGCCGAGTTGGTTTTCGAGGAGTTGCGTGTGCCTCACGAGAATGTGCTGGGCAAGGTCGGTGAGGGTTTTATCCCCTTTATGAAGTCGCTGGACATGGGGCGCTTGACGCTGGGGGCGGCCGGCCTGGGAGGCGCACAAGGCGCGCTGGATGCGGCTGTCCGGTGGGCCAAGACGCGCCGTCAGTTCGGGACAGAACTGGCCCACAAGCAGTCGGTGCAGTGGATGATCGCCGACCTGGCGACCGAGATCGAGGCCCTGCGCAGCCTGGTCTATCGCGTAGCCTGGATGGTCGATACGGGGCAACCCTTTGCCCAGTTGGCGGCGATGGTCAAGATGTACGGTTCAGAGGTGGCATCGCGGGCGATCGATATGGCGCTCCAGATCCACGGGGGCTTAGGCTTTACACGCGATTTCCTGATCGAGCGGAACTTCCGCGACGCCCGCATCGCCGAGATTTTCGAGGGCACCAACGAGATTCAGCGCATCGTTATCGCCAGCAACATCTTCCGCGAGCACGGTGTGCGGATTCGACCGTGATAAGAGGGGGGACATTATGCGTATAGTCGTTATTCTGGGGCGCGTTCTCGATCCCGATGGCGTCGTCGTCAACCGGCGACGGGGGCGCGTGTTTGTCAACCGGGAGACCTACATCCTCCAGCCAGCCGATGCCGGGGGATTGGAGGCGGCGTTGCGGATCAAGGATGCCGGGGACGATGGTGAAATTGAGGTCGTTGCCCTCCCCCGGGGACCGCTACCTGACGACGACGTGCTCCGTCAGGCGCTGGTGCTCGGCGCCGACCGGGCGATCTGCCCGGAAGGTTTCGAGGACGCGGATGGTGTGGACGACGCCGCGATGGTGGGCGTGCTGGCGGCGGCGGTGGCGCGGCTGGGGGACGTTGACCTGGTGCTGACCGGCTCGACGACGTTGGACACCGACCAGGGACAACTCGGTCCTCGGTTGGCCGAGGCGCTGGGTTGGCCGCAGATCGGGGGCGCGTGGCAGGTGACGATCGCCGACGGTAAGGTTCGGGCCATTTTGTCGGGTGTTCCAGAGGCCGTGACCGTTGGAGCCGATCTGCCGGCCCTGGTGACGGTGCTGCCGGGCGCACTCAAGCGCCGTTACCCCGACGGCGTGCGCTTGATCAATGTCTACAGGGATGTCGGCGCCATCGCGGAGGCTTTGGAGCGATGGGACGTGAACGAGTTGGTGGACGAGGCGGCCTTGCAACCGCTCGTAGAGGGACGAGGGCGGGACTTCCCGCCGGAGCGAGAGTTGGGGGCGCGCGTCGACGGTACATTGTTAGAGCAAGCGCAAGTGGTAGCCGACGCGCTGCGCCGGCACAGGTCCCGGCAGATGAGGAGGGCGTGATGGGCGAGTCGTATCTCGATTTGTTGATGGCGCAACAGGAAGAGCCCGCTTCTGAGGTTTTGGAGGAAGCGACCGGCGGGGGCGGCGTCTGGGTCGTGGCCGATGTGCTGGACGGCGAGATCGCGCCGGTGACGTTGGAGGCCCTCGGCGCGGCGCGCTCCCTGGCCGATTCGGTGGGGGCTTACGTCTACAGCGTGATCCTGGGGGATGGTGTGACCGATCTGGCCCAGATTCTCTACCAGGCTGGCGCCGATGGGGTCCACGTCGGGGATGACGCCGCGCTGGGTGAGTTCGCCGTGGCCTCTTACCGGCAGGTGTTGCTCGATTTGTTCGCGGCGGAGCAACCGGAGATCGTCCTCCTGGGCGCGACGGCGCGGGGGCAGGCGTTGGCCCCGCGACTGGCGCAGGCGCTGGGCGCTGGGCTGATCGAGCACATCGTTGACGTCACCCTGGACGAGACGACCCGAACGGTACAGGCCTCTTTCCCGATCTATGGCGGTGAGTATTTCGAGATCGCCGCCAGCCCCAAGGCTCGCCCGCAGTTCTTGACCGTCGAGCCAGGCGCTTTCCCCGCCCCCTTCGTCGACACCTATCGCCGGGGCGAGCCGACGATTTTGGCGATCGAGCCGGTGACGCCGATGGTGCGCGTCCTGGATACAGCGGCCGATTTCGATCTGCCGCCGGTTCCGCTTTCCGAGGCGGCCGTGATCGTGGCCGC
>DSAR01000339.1 GCA_011046405.1 Chloroflexota bacterium
CATCTGGGCGATGCCGCCGGCGTTATCGGAAATCGGCCCGTAGGCGTCCATCGAGAGGTTGATCCCCAGAATGGAGAGCATCCCCAATCCGGATAGCGAGATGCCGTACAACCCGGCGAAGTGGTAAGACGCGATCATCCCCAATCCCAACAGGATCATGGAAAGGACGGTGCTCTCCAACCCCACCGCCAGGCCGGCGATGATGTTATTGGCTGGCCCGATCTCGCTGGCCCGGATGATAGCCTGCAGCGGCCGGCGGTAGGTGTAGTACTCAGTGTTCAGACCGATGAGCACGCCGACCAATAGGCCGGACGTCGCCGCGTAAAACGGCCCGACTGCGCCGAGATAGAAGTGGGACAGGAGCAGAATGCCAAGCAGTGACAACGCCCCGCTGGTCAGCAACCCGACCCGCAACAGCGCCTCCGGGCGAATCACTTCCTTCCGTGCCAGCCATCTGACGATCAGGATGCCCAACGTCGAGACCAGGCTACCCATCGCCACCAGCAGCAGCAGCGGGAAGATGATCCCTTTCTCCCCCAGGTAGACGCCGGCGGCGGTCTGGGCCGCCGCGCCGATCAGCAGCGAGGTCACGATGGTATCGGTGTAGGATTGATTGAGATCAGAGCCCAGGCCGGCCACGTCTCCCACGTTGTCGCCCACCTGATCGGCGATCACGGCGGCGTTGCGCGGGTCATCCTCCGGGATGCCCACCTCCACCTTGCCGACCAGGTCGGCGCCCATATCGGCCGCCTTGGTGAAGATGCCGCCCCCGATGCGGATGAAAATGGCGACGAAACTGGCCCCCATCGAGTAGCCGGTGATGACCGTCAAAGGGTCGGGGGTATTGGGCAGCAGGCGGAAGAGCAGGTAGACGCCGGAGATACCCAACGCCCCCAGGCTGACCACGGCCATGCCCATCACCGACCCGCCGGAGAAGGCCACGTGCAGCGCCTGGCTCAATCCATCCCGGGCCGCCCAGGTCACCCGCCCGTTGGCGCGGGTGGCGATGCTCATCCCGATGAAACCGGAGAGGGCAGCGCATATCACCCCGATCAAGAACGTAAACGCGACGTATACGTTCAGCACCAGAGTGAGGAACACGGCGAAGAGCAGCGCGGTCGTGCTCATGACCTGGTATTCCCGCCGCATGAACGTCGTCGCCCCAGCCTGGATCGCCCTGGAGATGCTGGCGATCTCTGGCGGGCCGGGGTCGTTCTTCAACGTGCTGTACCAGGTAGAGGCTGAAAGCCAGTCCCAGGAGGCCCACGGCGGGGACGATGAATAGAAGTGCGATGTGATTCATTAGTTTTTTCTCCTTGTAATGATTGCGGCTGAGAGGTCATCTAGCAGCCAAGTAGCCCGATCACGTGCAATCTAATCACCGCAACCGAAGCCTGTCGAGAAATGGCTATATGGCTGAAAAGTTACCTTGGGAGAAGATTTTATGACCCTGTACATGATACCAGAGAAATCGACTTAGCACAAAGTCCCATGGCCCACCTCGACTATCGCACAATTCCAGACCGTCAATGGATCCATTCATCACCCGAAATCTCTGGATCACGAATGATACGAATGGACAAATGACACGAATTCTACTGGAGGTTGGAGGGAGGTCAGATCTCGGCGCTCCGGGCGGCCTCGGGGCCGCTGAATGCGATACCATGACGGCGAGCAAGTATCTTCTCAATAAGTTGGGGTAGCCCGCCGGTAAAATCAGCGACACGCGACAGGACATTAACAATGGGCTGATGATCTACGGAGGGAACCACGATGCTCCCAACTGGAGTTGCTCCGCCCGCGCAGAGATCAGATCAGCGATGAGCAGCTTCACGACCGGGAAGGTACCTTCTCAATAAGTTGGGGAGCTGTGGCCGGTCTCCCGACCGAGCCACAGCGGGCACGGTCAGGAGACCGGCCCGAGCGAGTTTGCCCCGGTTTATTGAGATGATACACCGGCCGGTCTCCCGACCAAGCCACAGCGGGCACAGTCAGGAGACCGGCCCGAGCGAGTTTGCCCCGGTTTATTGAGATGATACACCGGGAAGTCTGTTTGAGCGCGATAGGCCCCAATGGCAGCAGCGTCCAGAATCCACTTGCGTTGCTGGGTTCCCAAATTGGGCACGTACTGGTTTAGCAACTCGGTGAATTCGTCTTCGCTACACACTTTCCCCTGCGGAAGAGCGCGTAGTTGCTCGATGATCCGACCTGATATCCGGAGCGCGGGTAGTAGCTCAAAGGTCTCATCGTTGAGGAGAAAATGACGTTCATCGGTATTTCTGAGCACATCGATCATCGTCAGGCGATTCTTCTTCTCCGTTGTGAAGTAGGCACTGTTAGCACTACTTCCACATTTCCCTGCCCGGTCAGCCAGGGGAAGAGCGCAAAGGTCTGGGAATAGCAAAAAAAGAAGCTGTCGGCGTCAACCACCAACAGCTCCCCAGCCTGATCATCCCACGGCATACTGGCATATTCTTAAAAAATACCCCCGCTGCGACTCGAACGCAGGCCACCGGCTCCGGAGGCCGGTGCTCTATCCATCTGAGCTACGGGGGCTTACCCATACTTATACCACATAACGCTCCAAGACGCAAATCTGCAGATAGCCCCTGGCTAGATGGCAAGCTGAGCCGCCAGGCGGATGGCCTCCACCATACTCTCCTCGTTGACCACGCCCTGCCAGGCGATGTCGAAAGCGGTGCCGTGATCCACCGACGTGCGCGTGATGGGCAATCCCAGCGTCACCGTCACGCTCCGTTCGAAACCGTGGGTTTTGATTGGGATGTGCCCTTGGTCGTGATACATCGCCACGACTGCGTCGAACGCGCCCCGGATGGCGCGGAAGAAGACCGAATCAGCCGGGATTGGCCCGTGGACCGCCACACCCTCGGCCCGCGCCGCCTCGACCGCCGGTTGAATGACGTCGATCTCCTCCCGGCCCAGCAGACCCTCGTCGCCGCCGTGCGGGTTGAGCGCTGCGACTGCCAACCGAGGGGCCGCGATGCCCATCTCTCGCAGGCCGGCGTCGGTCACGCGGATCGTCCGCAGCACGTTTTCTTGCGTGATGTGGGCGGCGACATCGCGCAGGGGGACGTGGCGCGTCACGTGCGTCACCCGCAGGCCGGGCGTCGTCAACATCGTCGTCGCCTGGCTGGCGCCAGTGAGCGTCGCCAGCAACTCGGTGTGCCCGATGTGGGGGACGCCGGCGGCCCGCAGCGCGGCCTTGTTGATCGGGCCGGTGGCGATGGCGGCGACCTCGCCTGCCTGGGCCAGTTCGACCGCCCGCGTGACGTAATCGACCGACGCCTGTCCCGCCGCTGCCGAGACATGTCCCGGCACGAGTTGTTCGACGTCCACGTTCCCCAGGTCGAGGACGTCCGGCGCGCGCGGGTCGAAACGGGCCTCTGAGACGCCGGTGATGGCGTGTATCTGCAGCGACGCTTTCAACAGTTCGGCCGCTTTCGCCAGCACCACGGCGTCGCCAACGAGCAGTGGGCGACAACACGCCCAGACCGTCTCGTGGGCCAGCGCTTTCGCCGTGACTTCTGGCCCTACGCCGGCCGGGTCGCCCATAGTGATTGCCACGAGCGGACGGTCGCTCATAGGCGCAGCGCCAACTGGATCTCGTCGCGCACGGGGATGCCGGCGAATCCGATCATCTCGACGCCGCCGTGTTGCTCGAGCACACGCCCGGGGAGGATGCCCGTGATGACGAAACCGAATCGTTGATAAAATCCCAGGGCCAGGAGATTGTCGTTGCTCGTGGCGACGACGATCTGTTTGACATCGTCCTCTCTGCGGGCAGTGTCGATCAGGGTGCAAAGCAGCACGCTGGCGACGCCTCGCCCCTGCCACCGGGGTGCGACGTGCAAAGCCACTATGTTGATCGCGTCTCCTTGCCGGGCGTAACTGGCGACGCCCACGATCTCGTGTTCGTCACAGGCCACGTAAGCTGGGATTTCCGCCACCTGGTAGACGTGATCGAAGCACTCGATCTCCGTTTCGTGCCAGAAGTAGTTGGCCAATTCAAGGAGGCGGGCTTGGTCGATCTCTGTAGCCGGTCTGATGGTCACCGGTGGGTGTGGAATTTTGCCCCGGGGACCGGCGATCTCAAATCGAGCGTGGGGGAGACATAGCCAACAGCCGCTTTCGCGGTCGCGGTAGATAGCCGCGTTATCACAATAAGCGCAAGTCTTCATCGTTTCCATCTTTGCTCCTTCTGTCTGTTGATGTTACAATTATACTCTGCTATAGCGTGCTCGACAACAATTTACAACACACAAAGGAGCTCTACTTAAATGACCGTGGATACCTATGCGCTCGATATCTGGCGTCTGATTCGATCCGCCCCGGCCGATGGGGCGAGCAATATGGCGGTGGATGAGGCAATTTTGCGCGCTGTGGCGATGGGCCAGTCGCCGCCCACGTTGCGCTTCTACGCCTGGGAACCGGCCTGTCTATCCCTGGGCCGGGGACAGACAGTGGCTGACGTGGATCGAGAGGCTTTGCAAGCGCAGGGCTTTGATCTGGTGCGCCGCCCCACCGGCGGCAAGGCCATCCTGCACGTCGACGAGCTGACCTATAGCGTCGTCGTTCCCCAGAGCGACGCTCGCGTGGTCGGCGACGTCGTGGCGAGCTATCGCCGTCTCAGTTCGGCCCTCATCCTTGGGCTACAGCGCCTGGGCGTACCCGATGTCGTGGCCGACCAACGGTTGGAGAATCGTCACGCCCAGGGGGCGGTCTGTTTCGAGGCGCCCTCCGATTACGAGATCACCACCGGTGGGCGCAAACTGGCCGGCAGCGCCCAGATGCGCGCCCAAGACACCGTGCTCCAACACGGTGCTATGCCCTTGTATGGCGACATCACACGCATCTGTCGATGTCTGACCGCTCATCCCGATCCCGCGCGCGTGCAGGCCAGGGCCGCCACCGTCGAGCAGGCATTGGGCCGGGCGATCGCGTGGGAAGCGGCAGTCGAGGCTATGG
>DSAR01000522.1 GCA_011046405.1 Chloroflexota bacterium
CACGAATTAACACGAAGAAAAGAAGATAAATTCGTAAAATTCGTGCAATTCGTGGCAAAAAAGCACAGGGCTATCTGCACTCCCCCAACTTGTAGATACGCCCGGTGATGGGTTCAGGAAAAGTCTGCATGGCATCATCATACCGGATTTCGAGGCCGCTGTCAACGCCCGCAAATGCTTGACTTTGCGTCAAGGGTCATCTTTTTTGCAGGAAAGGTCATAGACAATTTTGCCGAGTGCGGTTATGATTAGGCTGAGGCTATTTGGGCCTGCACGTCCTGAACATCTGTGTAACGGCGGCAGTGTGATTGTGTTTGTTTTGCTGGCGCGGGATTTCTTTCGACTGGTAAAGGAGTGATGGGATGGATCCTCCAGGACATTTCGGCGTGGCTTTTGCGGTCAAACCATTGGCCCCCAGGGCGCCGCTCTGGGCGCTGTTGCTGGCCAGCGAGGCGCTTGACATGTTGTGTTTTGGCTTTGCCGCCGCGGGCATCGAGAACATGGACGTCAGCGAGAGTAGCCTGGCTCACGGTGTGCGGGTTTTGACCACGCCATCGCTGGCCTGGTCGCATGGCTTGTTCATGTCGCTGGTCTGGTCGGCGCTGGCGGCGGGGCTTGCCTGGATAGCTTGGCGTGACCGCCGGGCGAGCGCGCTCATCGGTCTGGTGGTTTTCAGCCATTGGCTGCTCGATTTTCTCGTTCACCCGCGTTATTTGCCGCTGTTTTTCGCCGGTTCGCCGGCGCTTGGGCTGGGACTGTGGGGCAGCGGACCGGGGATCATCGCCGCCGCCGTCCTGGAGATTGGCTTGTTTGTTGGCGGGGTTGTCATTTATCTCGCCTGGAGAAAAGAAAATGAACGAAACTGCAACCTGGAAACCATTGTACCGCGCAGGCGCGCTGGCCGCCCTGCTCGCCGCCCTCGTTTTTCGCCGCAACATCGGCGCGGAGGTCTCACTCTTTACCGGCATGGAGGCGATTCCGGTCAACGCGGCGGAATGGTATAGCCTATTGCAGGCCAACCCATTCATTGCCCTGTCTCTATTGGCTTTTTTCGACTTGATTAATTATGCTCTGATTGGTTTGATGTTCCTGGCGTTGGCGGCAATGCTGTGGCAGGTCAACAAGAGTCTCTCGGCAATCGCGCTCGCCAGCGGGCTGGTGGGCGTCACCCTCAACCTGGCATCGAATATCTCGTTGACCATGTTCTCGCTCAGCCAGCGTTACGCCGCCGCGACTTCCGCAGCGCACAGAACCGACCTGCTGGCCGCCGGGCAGGCCGTCCTGGCGGGCAACGATCCGCTGGCGGCCATCCCTAGCACGGGCGCGCTGGTCAGTTTGCTGCTGGTTGCCCTGGCAGGGCTGCTTTTTTCGCTTTTGCTGCTACCTACCCATCGCGCCACGGCCATCCTCGGTCTGCTGGCGAGCGGATGCGACCTGGCCTATTGCCTGGTTTGTCCCTTGACGCCCCTCGCGCCGGTCTACCTGCTTTTGGCTGCTGCGGGTCTGTTCTGGATGGTCTGGCATGTGATGGCGGCCCGTTTTTTGTTCAAATTTCTGAAAGCAACGCTATGAACAAACCATTGCGCATCACTGTCGCTTTCCTGGGCCTCTACGCCGGAATGCTGGGCATCCAACACGGCATCTTCGAGATGCTCCAGGGGAACACGGCGCCAGACGGCCGGCTGTTCAACGCCATCGGGCCGCCCTGCCAGACGGAGGCGGCTTGGCACGCATGTTTTCCGGCCATGAGCCTGATTCCTAACTTGCTGGTGACGGGGATCGTCGCCGTCATCGTGGGGTTGGCGTTTATGCTGTGGGCGCTATTCTTTATCCAGCGCCGCCATGGAGGATGGGTGCTTGGCCTGCTTGCCGTCGTGTTGCTGCTGCTCGGCGGCGGATTCATGCCGCTTTTCATCAGCCTCATCGCAGCCGGGGCCAGCCATAGCCTGCACCACCCCGTCGCGCGACCCCGATTCGCGGCGTTAGCCAGTGTCTGGCCCTGGCCACTGGTCATCATGGCGGCCTGGATGCCGGGCAGTTGGCTGGTGGGCGCCCTGTTTCCTGAAGCCATGCTGGCGGTGGGCGGATTATTCTTCCTCGTTTTCGATGTCGGTCTGGCTGTTTTGGCAGCGGTTTCGGGTTTTAGGTTTGACATCAGTTGTCGCTCGTCGTCGCCCTGCTGATGACGGCGGCGTCCCTCGCCGGGCTGCTGGCCCCGCACACCCTCTATCCGACCGAGGCGCTGCGTCATGGGTTCGTTTCCAACGACGTGGTCAACCTGGTGTTGGGGCTGCCGCTGCTGCTGGTCGCCCCGGTGCTGACCAGGCGCGGCCAGCTACTGGGGCTGCTCTTTTGGCCCGGCGCGCTCTTTTACGTGACCTACAACTATATCGCCTACGCCGTCACCCGGCCGCTGACCTGGCAGTTTGTGCTCTACCTGGCGCTGGTGGGCCTGAGCACGTGGGCGATCTTGCGTCTGCTCAAAAGCATCGACGGCGCGGCGGTGCAGGCGCAGCTCGCGGGCGCAGTACCGGCGCGGTTTGGCGGCGGCGTGTTGGCGGCGCTGGGCGCGCTGTTCTTTGTGCGCGCGGTAGCCCCCTTTACCCACAATCACCAGGTAAACCCTAGGATCGTTGTCACGAGGCCAACGTGCCATCGGGCAACCGGGCGCCGTCAAGCGACCGGGCCTGTTCAAGCTGTTTAGCTGTCACGACCGCGCCCTCCAGGTTCGCCCGTTCAAGGTTCGCCATCCAGAGATCAGCGCCCCGCAAATTAGCCTCTCGCAGGTCAGTCTCTCGCAGATATGCCTCGCCCAAATTGGCCTCGATCAGATCGACGCCGCTCAGGTTGGCCCGTTCCAGGCTGGCCCGGCGCAGATCGACCCCCTGCAAGATACTCCAACTCAGGTCAGCGTCGGTCAGGTCTGCCCGGCGCATGTCGCTCCCCTGTAAGATCGCACGGCTCAAGTTCGCCTCGCCCAACGTCGCCTCGCGCAAATTGGCACCAATCAGGTTGGCGCCGTGGAGATTGGCGCCTCCCAGAGCTGCGCCGCTCAGGTCCGCTTTTCGCAACCCTCCCAGATTGGCCCCCAGCAGATTGGCGCCGCTCAAATCCGCGCCACTCAGATCAGCCCCGATCAAGTTGGCGCCGCTCAAGTCAGCGCCGACCAGGATCGCGGCATTCACGCTGGCCCGCCAAAGCGCAGCGCCGCTCAAGAGCGCATGGGCCAGATCGGCTTTCTCCAGGTTGGCCTCCAAAAGATCGGCTTCGTTCAGGATTGCGTCCCGCAAGGTCGCCTTGCACAGCAAAGCGCCCCGCAAGATCGCCCGGCTTAAGTCCGCACCGGTCAAATCCGCTCGACTCAGATCGGCGTCGGCCAGATCGGCCTCAAGAAGTGTGGTCTCGATCAAAACCGCCCGGTTGAGATGCGCCCCAACCAGACAGACATCGCTCAAGTCAGCGCCTCGCAAGTCCGCTTTACGCAAATTGGCGCCGCCTAGATCCAAACCGGTCAGATCCAGGCCGCTCAAGTCCAGACCTCGCAGGCGAGGAGAATCGCCAGCGCCAATCAAAGCCATCACGACGTCTTTCCGCGTCATCTCCGCCATCGTCTCATCCCTCCAACTTCAACAACACCTTCCAATAATTATGGTCCCATCTGGGCCACGATTTGTCCATTCTCAAGAACCTGGACACCCCACGCTCCCCCAACCTCAGTCGCCTCACTTCGTCCAACAAAAGGCTGCCCTGGCGCAATGGGTTTAGGTAACGAACGGGACCACCGTTGCACCTCCACGCCGCCCCGCCGTAATACAACCTGTCCCTCTAACGCGCGACTGGTCGCTACCGCGATCTCCGCCCTGTCGCCCATCGGCGCCAACCGGATCGCGGCTACCTCATTGGCCCAATTGTAGGCCCCGATACCGCTGACCGGATACCAGCGCTCCGTCCACGCCACGCTCCCGCCCGGTTCCAACGTCCGGTAATCCCAGAAAGTCGGCGTCAGGCCGCCCCACAACTCGAAGTAACGGCTGCCATCGTCAGTCCACAGGCTGGCCGGCAGGTCGCCCAGACAGAAAATTTTCACCCCCTGCGCCACCTGGTGGGGAAAGATTCGCACGATGCCCTGATCACTCTGGGAATCGTAGGCGCCCACGAAACCGGCGGCCGCTGGATTGGCAAAGACGCCCAGGTACTGCTGCCACGTTTCGTAGCGGCTGAAGTCGCGGCCGTTGTAGAGCGGCCACGCCATCCGCCCACCCGGACCGGGCAGGCTGCCATCGGCGCTCGAGTGTACGGTGACCGCGTCGCCGGGCAAGACGAAGGACAACGCCGATGAAGGCGCGTTGGCGTCGGATAATGTCAACATGGCGTTGGCCCAGAATTGGTAAGCGGCGGTTTCAGCGGATGGGTTGCTGATACGCGGGGAGAGCGTGAAGTAGCTATGCATATCATCCAATTGGATCGTCACCTGAACGAGCAAGCCCGTTCGCTCGTCGGTATCCCACACCTGGACGCCGTTCCCGATCAAGCGGTATTGCCAGGGGCGATATTCGTTCAACCCATGCCCCTCCTCTGGAAAAGCCCACTCCATCCCACCCGTCGCCAGCCACCAGCCTCGAAACCCCCAACGGGTCGGTTTGATCACCGGGTTGGCATAGAAAAGCTGTCTTCCAGTGCTGAGATCGGTCCAGCGGAGAATCCGCCCCCCCAGTTCCGGCAGGACAACGAGCTGCACGTACTGGTTCTGGAGATAGACGGCGCGATACACCCGAGGCGTCGGGCCAGACACGGCGTCGAAATCGAGACGGGGATAAGGATATATTTCATCGTCAGGCGTGGTGCTAACCAACGCATCCTGCCATCCGTAGGTGTTCAGCGTGATCGACTGTTCCCACACGGCAGGCGCAACCGGCGCGGTAGTCGCAACCGGCGCGGTAGTCGCAACCGGCGCGGTAGTCGCAACCGGCGCGGTAGTCGC
>DSAR01000143.1 GCA_011046405.1 Chloroflexota bacterium
AACTGGAGTCCCGCATCCTGCAAGATAGCCGGAAACTCCTGCGAGATAAACGCGAAGTACTTTTTCTCGTGCCCGGGCTTGATATCCCAGGTCATCATCAACTTGACCGGCGCGTTCATGATCCTCCTCATCCGGGGAGTGTCGTTAGTGTCCCTGGACCGCGAGATCACGGTCCAGGGACATAAGACGTATGCTACTACTGATAGCTCTTGAGCACCAACGGCAGATAGATGTAGTAATCGTCACCCGGCGCTCGGATGGTGAAGGTAACCGGAACGAGCACCTCACTATCATCCGCGTCATTGCTGACGATGCGCAGCCAAGCGTTATAGGCGCCTGGCGCGAGACCGGTTGGGTCGAAGTAGACGGTCACGGGCGTGCTCGCGCCGGGCGCGGTCACTTGCGGCAAGATTGCCGTTCCAGGGTCTCCGCCGCCAACCGCGACCTTCAGCCAGGTCGCCTCGGTCGGCGTCATCACCGCGACGCTCCAGAGCAGGTTGGCGTCTCCGGTGTTACTCACCGTCAACGTATCCTGAAGCACCGTCGTGGAACCTTCGTCGGCGGACTTAGTAAAGCTCGCCGGCGTCAACGCGATCTCCGGGTAGCGGATTTCCTGATACCAGACTGTCGTGATATTGCTGGAGGTGAGTGGAGCTTCTGTCGTTCTACCCTGGGCCTCATTCAGGATCATATCACCGGCAGACCCCGTCAACACGGCCACGCTAACGACAACTTCGCGGCTTTCGCCGTTCGGCAGATCCCCAAGCTGGCAGGTGACAGTGCCACCAGCGGCGCCGCCGGTATGATTACAGCCGTCAGAAGCAGCGGTAAACCCCGTGCGTATATCCAAGTCATCCGTGATTTCCACGTCGTGTAGCAGGCCACCGCCGGTGTTGGCGTAAGTAATCGTATACACAATCGTATCGTTGACCGCCTGCACCACCGCCGGAGTAGCAACTTTCGTCAAGGTGAGCTGTGGATTCAGGATCACGGTATCAACCGCCGCACCCTGATCTGTCTCGGTGGGAAGCAACCGTTGCCAGATCGTGGTGTTCTCGATGGTGTAGTTCTCGTTTTTCGCGGTCTGCCCGCCCGTTCCGGCCTTGACGGTGGCATACACGACCAGTTCACCACCGGCAGCTACGGGCAACTCGCCGATCGTCCATGAAACCAGCCCCGCACCGTGGGTACAGGCAGGGTCACAGCCCAAGAAGGTGAGTTGGGTAGGCAGTTGATCCTTGACAATCACGTCGTAGGCCGCATACGAGCCGTAGTTCTCGTAGGTAAGCGTGTAGGTAACGCGATCGCCGGGCGCGACGGGATACGTGGGCGCGACGGCTTTGTCGATACGCAGCCAGGGTCGCGCGACGAGTGTATATAGCGGTTCATCTAGCGGGCGCAATGGTTGATCACTGCCTTTGCTCACAGCCTCATTGACCAGTTGCGTACCCTCAACTGCCGTAACTTCACCCGTAATGATGAAATGTCCACTCGCGCCGTTCAGCAACGATGCACAGGTCCACACAGCTTTATGATCGGTATAGGTGAAACTCCAGCCCGGCGACTGACAGTCTGGAGCTTGCGCAGTGCTCTGTCCCAAGAAGTCGAAGCCTGGATCCAGCGTATCGGTGATGACGGCGTTGACGATACCGATGCCGGTATTCGTGTAATACAACGTATAGGTCAACACTCGCCCAGGGAAAGCAGGGGTCGGATAAGCTGTCTTCGATAGAGCAATACTGTGCGCCCAGACCAACAGTTCGGTTTGCTGACCGGCGGTCTGATCTGAACTCAAGTCCGCCTGGTTCAGATAACTGTCCTGCAAAACGTCGACTTTAACCGTCAGCGGGTTGATCGTTGCCGTCGCACCGGGGGCGAGAGAGGGGATGGTGTAGTTGGCATACGTTCCACTACCGGCGAGTGTCCAACCGGGGCTAGTCTGGAAGCTGGTAGCAGTATCCCAAGTATCCGTAATGACCAGATTGGTCGCCGTATAGTCTCCTGTGTTGACCAGTTCAAATTGGTACTGCATCGTCGTTTCAGCAACAGGCGGACCTGTCTTGTGGAACTTGAACACCGGACGTTGTAAGGTCGTTGTCCACCCACCGGTCTGCGCGGGTGCGCCAGGGCTGGTAAGCGCAACCTCACTGGTAATCTCTTCCAGCGTGTACGGTAATGGCGCGTTCGCGCTCAGGGTGATGGTCAACATCTTGTTGTCGCCATCATTGGGCACGGTATCTGCAAAGACCCGATTCTCCGCATCGACAGGGGTCAACGTGGCGCTGACATAGGTGAGGTGTGAGTCATAATCAAGCGTCAGTGTGATCGGAGCCATACTCGAGGAACCGGTGTTGGAGTAGGTCACCGTATAGACAACTTCGCCGCCCGCGTGGGTGAACGGCGAGCCGCTCATGCCAACGTGGAGAGAGGCCACATCGATCTCTGTCACTTTAGAGAGCGTGTGCGGTGTGGTCTGGTCGCTGTCCCACGTCATTGTATTGGTCAGGGCATAGCGTCCCGCAACCTCGCCGGCCACGCGCATGGTGAGGATGATTTGCTGATTCCCTCCGGCCGGCACCGCGCCCAGGTTCCACGTCAAGGTGCGCGTACCGGGATCATGGACGGGTGCCGGTGTGGCTCCCACGAACGAGAGCAGTGAATCATACGTGTCTGTGACCAGCAATCCGGTATAGGTCGCCGAACCAGTATCCGTGAATAGCAACGTATAGGTGAGGAAGTCGCCGGGCGCGACAGTCGTCTGCCACGGCATCTTGTTGCCCTCCAGCCCCAAAATGGTCATACACGTCGCGCCGCAGTTCGCCGAAGGCAAAGCTTCCGGGAATTCATCATAGACGCGCTCACCCTCTACCACACCCGGTTGGCTGCTGTAAGTCGTCACGTGCGCCTCATTCGTGTGTACGCCGGGGAAGGCCGCGGGGCCAATACCGGCTTGATACCGCAACTCATAGTAGGTCGTCGTGCGCGGCAACGCCGGAATCTGCCAGCAGACCGTGCCCTCGTCCCCAATACTCGGCGTCGTATAGGCAAAAGGACACACCGTAGTCGTACCGCTGACAAAACAACCGTTATTTTGACTGAATACCAGGCCCATGGGCAAAGTGTCACAAACTTCCAGTTCATGCGCGGGGATTGATTTGCCACTAGAAAGAGCGCCGAGGTTGTGGAACCTGATTGTAAGGTTAACACTCTGTCCAATCTCGCGGTCACCGGCATCGGTGCGCGACGTGCTGAAATTATCACCCATGTAGGGCTGAATCACCCTCAGCGCAGCGTTGACACGCGCAGCCGAATCATACGGCGAACCGGCGGGCGGCGTCCACGAGAGCACTGCGCCGGTGACATTACTCGTACTTTCCCTTGCAGCTCTCATATCAGCCACCGTAGACCAGACTGGATCCCCGTCGTAATTCAGACCTGTATTCAAAACAGTATAAGTTGCCGTAATCACACGTAAACCCGTAGGTGGAAGATTATCCATAACCCAGTTCAGGTTTTGGTAGACGTTCCCCGTTCCACCTGCCTCAGTGACGAATGTGATCAACGTGGCATTCTCCAGCGCAAACGTATCGCTAATGTAATGGAATCCCAACGGTTGGGTATCCACCACCTGCGGCGACTGGAGGAGTGTATTGGCGGCCTGTCGGAAAACCACGGTGTAGGTGACACGATCCCCCATGGTTACCGCATCGCTGGGAAGCGACGTCTTTGTCACAGTGGACAAACCAGGGCGTAACGTCTTCCCAGCATCGGAAGTCGTGTACTTGCCTTCGTACGGCACATCACCGGCGAAGGTTTCATATGTCGCCATGCCCTGGCAGGTGAACTCGCGCCCAATGGTAAAAGTAACCGGCAGCGTCGCCGTTATGACAGGCTGCCACGTATCACCGGCAGGCAAGCTAGCTTTGTTCCAGACGACGTAAGTAGACCCACCAGAGCCGGGGCTGTCCACGCCGCCATTAGAGGCGTTGTAGGTCAACCCGGCGCCAACCGTGGCTGTAAACACCGCCTCATAAGCCGTGGGGCGATTGTCAGGATAACCGGCAAACGTCAGCCGCACCTGCCCGCCGCCTGCGCCCAATCCTGCCGAATCCAGATACATTTCCTCACACACTGGATCAACCAAAGGCTGAATCGCAGTTACACGTGCCGTCGTGACATTAGTCGGACTTTGCAGCACTTGTGGCAATGTACACGCAAGGTCACTACACCAGCGCAACACTACTTGTGTGTCCAAGTTTGTGTTATGGTTTATAAGTGAACCTGCCACATATCTGTCCCGCAAAAGACGGGCAGAGATCGTGTGTGTAAAGACCTGAGGACCGGCAACAGGTCCTGATTCGAGCGGGAAAACAACCAATGCCCCATTTTGACTCGCCAATTCCTCAGTTATCCGCAGTGTGTTCCTAACTCCCGTATACATTGCAGCCCAGGAAGGGTCGGAATCATACGGGAAAATACCGTCCGGCAACACAACACGTAACGAAGCATCATAAAGCGTTTCGCCGGCGGGAACATTGTAGACTACCGTAATCGTAACCAACTCACCGGCTACAGCTTGATTCAGCGTATTATTGGTATCGACAATCGACGTCGCACTGCCTTTCGTGATGGTAGGCGCCAACGGCGCAGCCAATCCCTGCGCTGCCCCTCCGCGGAAGGACAGCAGGAGCAACAGCGCAGCTAACCCGATGCAGACCGCGCCCAATCCGTACCGCAGACGCTCGCGGCGTGAAGCCAAGGCCATATGAATTCCCTTAATCATCGTAACCTCCTCATAGACTAAGACTTAGAAAAGCAAAAATGGACAAAGCAAGTTAGGAACGAGAATTATATAGCTGTCCAGATTATAGCGCCTTTCAAGCACAGAAATCAGACACTTATTTAATCCGCGTTCCTTACAGCATTATCTTACCCATCCAACCATAATTATACCATGAACATACC
>DSAR01000267.1 GCA_011046405.1 Chloroflexota bacterium
CCAATATACCAATATACCAATATACCAATATACCAATATACCAATATACCAGCACCATATGAAATGCATTAGAATCCCTCGCCAGCTATTGACTCACCCGCCATTTGCTGCTATAATAAAGACGATGCAAATCTTACAAATTAAGGAGGACAAAATGAATACGCAAGCACTTAGTGTACCCAACATTTCTTGCAACCATTGTGTGATGACTATCGAACGAGAGTTGAGAAACCTGGAGGGCGTCGTCGCAGTAGACGCCAACGCCGAGACCAAACAGGTCGTCGTCAAGTGGGATGACCCTGCCAGCTTGGAGGAAATCAAAGCCCTGTTGACCGAGATCAACTACCCCCCCGCCTAATCACCCCATCACCCAAGGAGATTGCCATGGCTGAAGAACGAGCGAATCTATCGATCACCAAAATGCACTGCGCCAACTGCGCCTTCACCGTCGAGCGCAGTCTCAAAAAAGTGGACGGGGTCGCCGATGCGTCGGTCAATTTCGCCACCGAACAGGCGTCGGTCGCCTTCGATCCTAGTATGCTCAAGCCCGCCGACCTGGTCAAGCGGGTGGAGGACGCGGGTTACGGCGTCGTGACGGCCAAGGTAGAACTGCCCATCACCGGGATGACCTGTGCCAATTGTGCCGCCACCATCGAGCGAACGCTAAACAGGAAGGTTCCGGGTGTCGTCGAGGCCAGCGCCAACTTTGCCACCGAGCGGGCCACGGTCGAGTACATCCCCGGCGTCACGTCGGTCTCGGCGATCATCCAGGCCATCGAGGATGCCGGATATGGAGTCGTCAAGGCTGCCGCCGACGCCGAAAAACCCCTGGAAGACATCGAAGCCCAGGCCCGCCAGACCGAGATCGCCGACCAGACCCGCAAATTCTGGGTCGGCGTCGCATTCACGCTGCCCCTTTTCCTGGTTAGTATGGCCCGCGACTTCGGGCTCGTGGGCGCGTGGGCGCACGCCCCGTGGGTCAACTGGCTCTTCCTGTTCCTGGCAACCCCGGTCCAATTCTATACTGGCTGGGATTATTACGTCGGTTCCTATCACGCCCTGCGCAACCGCAGCGCCAACATGGACATCCTGGTGGCGATAGGCTCGTCCGCCGCCTATTTCTACAGCCTGGCGCTACTCCTCTTTCCCACGCTGAGCGGGCACGTCTATTTCGAAATCTCGGCCGTCATCATCACCCTGATCAAGCTGGGCAAACTGTTGGAAGCGCGGGCCAAGGGGCAAACCAGCGAGTCGATCCGCAAGCTGATCGGCCTGCGCCCCAAGACCGCCCGCGTGATCCGCGACCAGGAGGAGATGGACGTGCCGGTCGGGGACGTGCGCGTCGGCGACGTCGTCGTCGTGCGCCCGGGCGAGCGCGCGCCGGTGGACGGCGTCGTCATCGAGGGACGCTCGTCGGTCGACGAGAGCATGCTCACCGGCGAACCGCTCCCGGTCGACAAACGGCCCGGCGACGAGATCATCGGGGCCACGATCAACAACCAGGGCTTGCTCAAATTCGAGGCCACGCGCGTCGGCGCCGAGACCGCCCTCGCGCAGATCATCCGGCTGGTCCAGGAGGCCCAGGGCAGCAAAGCACCCATCCAACGCCTGGCCGACCAGGTCGCCAGCGTCTTCGTCCCAGCGGTGCTCGTTATCGCGGCCTTCACCTTCGTCGCCTGGTGGGCGATTGGCGGCGATTTCACCGCTGCGATGATTCGCCTGGTCGCCGTGCTCGTCATCGCCTGCCCGTGCGCGCTGGGCCTGGCGACGCCGACCGCCATCATGGTGGGCACCGGCAAAGGGGCCGAAAACGGCATTCTTTTCAAGAACAGCGCCGCCCTGGAGACTGCCCATCGCCTGCAGGTGATCGTGCTGGACAAGACCGGCACGCTGACCGAGGGACAACCGGCGGTCACCGACGTGGTGGTCAGCCCACAAAACGACGGCGGTATCGAGCAATTGCTCACGTTAGCCGCATCGGTCGAGCGCGGGTCCGAGCATCCCCTGGGGCAAGCCGTCGTCGACGAGGCGAAGTCCCGCGATTTAGCCCTGATGGATCCGGAGGGTTTCGAGGCGGTCGCCGGTCACGGCGTCCGGGCGCGCGTGGAGGACCACGATATCTTGATCGGCAAACCGTTGTGGATCGAAGCGGAGGGGGTCTCACTGGACGCGCTATCAGACGACATCAAGCGGCTGCAAAACGAGGCCAAGACGGTCGTCGTCGTCACAGCGGAAGGGACAGCCCTGGGTTTGCTGGGCATCGCAGACACGCTGAAGGAGGGATCGAAAGAGGCCTTGAGTCACATGCACCAACTGGGATTGGGGACCGTCATGCTGACCGGGGATAACCAACGCACCGCGGAGGCCATCGCCACCCAGGTCGGCATCGACCAGGTCATCGCCGAGGTGCTGCCCGCCGACAAGGCCGCGCAAGTCCAACGGCTCCAGGGAGAAGGTCAGCTGGTCGGCATGGTGGGGGATGGAATCAACGACGCGCCAGCGTTGGCCCAGGCCGACGTAGGCATCGCCCTGGGCACCGGCGCCGACGTGGCGATGGAGACCGCCGATGTGACGTTGATGCGCGGGGATCTGCGCGTCGTTCCCCAGGCCCTAGCGCTCAGCCGGGCGACGATGCGGACGATCAAACAAAATTTGTTTTGGGCCTTCTTCTACAACGTCGTCCTCATCCCGGTCGCCGCTGGCGTGCTGGCGATCCTGCCCTGGGACTGGATACCGGACATCCTGCGCCAACTCCACCCGATGCTGGCGGCCTTTGCGATGGCCTTCAGTTCGATCACCGTCGTCGGCAACAGCCTGCGGCTCCGCAGATGGGCGGGTGCGTAGGCCTACTTACGACACGATCACATCAAAAAATAGATCAGCACCTGCAATATGCTGCTGACGCCCGTAAACAAGAAATAGACACCGAATAGATGCGGCCTTTCCCGGTCCTTCATCCAACGCCACGTCGCCAGCGCCGCCGCCAACGCGCCGGCAGCCGGTGTGCCCCACCGCACGAGCGGACTACTCGCTTCCACGATCAACCGGGGCGGCGCGGCGAACGTGAGCAAGACCTCCAACGCCAGCACGACGAACAGGGCAACGTAAGAACGCCAGCTGTATAACGTCTCCTCGCTGGTGAACACGTGGTACAACACCAACACCAGCAGTGGCACCACCGCCCACACAAGCAACGCCGCTACCAGAGCGATGATCAAGGTGGACGCTTTGAACAGATAACTGAATACCGTGTCCACAATATCGGCCAGCGTCCAGGCATTATAATGCTTCACCACGTCCGGCGCTGTGCTGGCATAGACCACCTGGTACCGCCCAAACTCCGCTGTCTCCAACCAGGCCAAGTGGTGCTGCCCGGCCTCGTCCAGGGCTAACACAGGCAGCAGAGAAGCGGACAGGGAAGCCGTGACAATCTCTTCAGCATAACCCGATCCCACATCCAACACTGCAACCTGAGAGCGACTGACGCCCGCTATTTCCACGTCGGGCACGCTGCGACTCATCGCCAGCCGCAAGGGCCCACCCGCGTTGGACACCGCGTATACGTCCATCGGGTTGGCCCCCGCCCTAAGATTCAACGCTTCCAGCGCGACCTGTTCCGGCGCATCAAGCGGAAAGACGGCGTATTCACTCCAACTCCCACCATATTTGAAATCATACGTGGTCCAGAGAACATACACCTTCTCCCCATCCAATCCAATGATCGGATCATCCAGCCCCTGCCCTGGACGCTGAATCAACTGCTTCACCTCAACCAGGCCGCGCACCGATCCATCCACCGGATTCAGGACAGCATATTTGATCTCCCAGGCACGGATTCTCAGCGCCTGCCGCCACGCCAGGTGCAAATTCCCCTGCTCGTCGACCTGGACAGCCGGGATGCCTGCACCGGCGACCGCCAGCGTTGGCCCGGAGAGCAGCGCGCCATCCTCACTCAACGTCGCCCATTGGATGCCCCGTCCATCCGCCCATACCGCATGGTAACGGCCATCTGCACCAGCGACCAACCTGGGATATTCCTCGATCGACGTCTCTGAGATCGCCCGGGGAGGAATCAAGGGGACGCCATCCTCGCTCAACAAGGCGTAATACAAAGCGGCATCGGGAGGCTCTCCCTCTCGCCACAACAGGTGCAAGCGGCCATCCGCCCCCACCTCTAACTGGGGATCACGCGGTTTGCTGGTCTCAACCGCCAATACCTCGTCGTGGATGACCCTGCCATCTCCGTCCACACGCACCATCTGGAGTTGTTCGTCCAAGTTCTGCCAGACGAGCACACCCCCCCTCATCCACCGGTTGCAAAGCTAACGCCCGGCGCACCGGGGTCTGCCCCACAACCCGCCCTCGGCTCCACCCCTCAGATGCATTTGGAATCATCCGCGTCTGTGCCGACGTCCACAAGCCCAGTAGAACAACGATCAACGCGACGCTGCCAACAACAAAGTACTTGAGATATTTCCTCATTCCATCTCCTAACCTGGACAGAGCCAGAACCAAAAAGAGACATCGACGGCAGAAGCGAAGCGGCTCTTGCTCGCCGTACAAGGGTCTATTGGTTAGGCCCTAATCTGGACAGAGCCAGAACCAAAAAGGGACATCGACGGCAGAAGCGAAGCGGCTCTTGCTCGCCGTGCAAGGATTCTATTGGTTAGGCCCTAACCTGGACGAAGCCGCTGCGCTTCCGATCCGGAACCAATAAGGGGTCACACTTCGTGTGCAAAATTCAAAATTCTTGCACAAAACACGAGAATTTCACTGGATAGACACCTGGACGAGCCAGAAACCAAACTAAGATTCTTTGGGATTTCGCATGGTCGCGGTGAGAGATTAGCCACGAATTGCACGAATTAACACGAAAAACCCAAAGATTAGTGACAATTCGTGTAAACCTGTCCTGAGCGTACGTAGTCGAAGGATTCGTGGC
>DSAR01000039.1 GCA_011046405.1 Chloroflexota bacterium
CGACCGTCAACACCTGAAAACGCGGTTCTGCATCCATTTTTCAAGGTTCTTTTCTGTTCTGAAAGTCCATCGTCCTACTTCCGGAACTTCAACGCTGTGTGCCACTGTCTGTCTGGCAAATGAATTAGCGGAAACTAAAGTTATAATCATTACCACTATTAACACTATCAGCAGCTAAATCGAAACCGATACTGAATATGACACCAGCATCCCGATCAACGTAGTGACCATATGTGTGCCAAGTATTTCCATGGATCCAATTGTGTGTTGATTCGTGTGAGATTTCAAACCCGATATAACCAACACCCATGCCATCTCCCTTACGCCCGGAAAATTCGCAATCTGCTCTTTCATTATACGAAGCATAGTACAAATCACCCAGCTTGTCCCAATTGGCGAAATCTATCCCTCTGACCGTGATATAACTTCTCCCATCGCTCGGATTGCCAGTATTCCACCCTGGAGAAAACAAAATTGCCTCACGCTCGCTGTTGGTGCCGTCTATGGTTACACTTTCACCATGATAGCTTGCATAGACGATTCTGTTTCCAGGTGTTCCCGATTGTCCGGGATGAATGCAATCATTTCTTCCCGTTGGATAATAGGTGCCCTGGCGAAGATATACGGTGTCGCCGGGAGCGACGTTCGCGTTCGCGGTCGCCAGGCTGCAGGCGCTGACGCCGTTCAGAGGCGTCGCCCCGGTGCAGCTCGCCCACACGGCCTGCCCATCAGGGCTTACCCAGTACACATTGTCCGCCTGCTCCGCTCGGTCAAACCAAGCGGCCGGCAAGCTCGTTTCGGCCAAGGCGTTCCAGACTTGCGCCTCGCCATCCAGCACCGCCACGGATCTGCTATATCCCAGCGTCACCAGCAGGATCAAGGCGAGAGCCAGGGTCAAGATAATTTGCTTTTTCATTTCGTTCTCCTTTCAAAAGTAATTTGTGATGCGTGATACGTGATCCGCGTTTCACCATCCCCGCAGGACAAGGGGCAGGTACACGCAGTGCCCGCCCGGCATCACCCGGGCCGTATCGGTCAACCAGGGTGAATCATCCACCAGCGCGTTCAGTGTGACAGTATACCCCACGCCGTTGGTCAGCCCGGTGAGGGTGTAGCCACGGACGGTCGCGGTGGGGATCTCGAGCGGCGGCACGAGCAGCGTGCCCGTGTCGCTCTCGTAGCCGATGCGCCACGCGCCGGTAAAGGGCTGCGCCGGCGCCGGGTCAAAGGCCCAGGTGAGGTACGCTTCCTCGTCGCCGGGCGCGGCGTCCAGTTGCAGCGCGGTCCCGACGGGCATCACGCGCACGGTGTCGGTCAGGAAAGGCGCCCCGTCCAGCATGCTATTCAAGGTCACGGTGTACCAGAGGTCGTTGGTCAACCCGGTGAGGGTGTAGGCGCGGGTGGAGCTGACGATGCCGGTGACGGGCGAGGGTTCGTCACCCGCCGGTCCCTGGTAGCCGAGTCGCCAGGTGGTGGTGGCCGGCAGGGTCACGCTGACGGTCCAGGACAGGTCGATGCGTTGATCGCCCGGCGCGCCGTGCAGCGTCAGCAGCGGCGTGAACTCGTAGGCCCCCAGATCGGGCGCGGCGCCCACGTAGGCCAGGGCGAGGCCCATTCCTTGCGTCCAGGAGAGCGCCGTGTCGACGGTGATGGTGTTGGTTCCGTGGTCGATGCCCGTGATGCGCGCCCACTGCCCATTGGCGAGCTGGATCAGGTCGCCCGCGATCACGCCCCAGCCGTCTGTGAAATAGCCCGCGTCGGCCACCTGGAACACGGCGCCGGATCCGCTGCCGCTTGTGATCGTCGTCAACCAGGCGCCGGCGTCTATCGCCGCGCTGTGCGACCGGAGACGTAAATCGGGCAACGTCGGGTCATCAGGCCCATTGTCCGTCAGGTCGATAAAGCCTGGGTCGGTGTCGTTTTGCTCCCAGTTGTTCTCGACGACCTGGGGGTCCACCCGGCCCTCGTATGTGACAGACCCGTTCCGGTTGTCGTAGAAAATATTGTTCTTGACGACGTTGCCCACCGGGCTTTGGTTGCTCCAGTTGGCAAAATACATCCCGCCCTGGAAGCCGGGGTCGGTCGCCAGGTGGCCGTTGTGATAGAACGTGTTGTGATAGATGCGATTGTGATCGGCGTGATCCGACCCGGCCGCGCTGGAGACGACCTGGATGCCGCCGCTGCCATTGTGATAAAAGGTGTTGAAACGCAAGATATTGTTGCGCGATCTCAGCGCCAGGCCAGAAGCACCCGCGTGGCCAAAGCGGTTGCCCTCGTAGAGGTTGTATCCGGCCCACAGCCCCTCGGAAATCGAGGCGCGGTAGCCTTCGAAATCCCAGTTGTCTGGGTTCGTCTCGTTGTGAAAATAGTTGTTGCGAATCACATTGTATCTGCTGTAAACCCCCAGCGTGTGATGCCCGCCATAGGCAAAGACGTTGTCCTCGATGAGATTGTAATAGCTCTCATCGACCGGGTCCTCGGCCCAGCTGCCAATATCCAGCAAACTACCCCGGTGCTGGGCATAGGTCCCATAAGCCCAGCGGTAGAACGTGCAGTGATGGACCCAGTTGTAGGTCGAGTTTTCGCTGGCCGGCGTGTTGTCGAACGGATCGTCGGCGATGATGGCGCCGGCCCAATCGCCGGACTGGGGGCTGCGCGTGTCGAAATTGCAATAGCTGATCGTGTTATGGTGGCCGGCATAGATACGGAAAAAGCGCCGCAGGCTGTAAAAGTTGATGCCGTTGACGGTGATGTAGGATTTCTTGTAGATGTAGATGCCATAAGCCGAATCGCGGATGAGCACATTCTCCCCGCCATAGCTGGTGTAGACGATGCGCTCGCTGTCCGAGGCCCCCGAGTGGCTGGGGCGGATCTCTTGGCCGGCATAGGTTCCCCCACGCAGATAGACGGTGTCGCCGGCCACGGCGTTGGCGTTGGCCGTGCTCAGGGCGCAGGCGCTGGCGCCGTTGAGCGGCGTCGCTCCCCGGCAGTTCGCCCACGTCGCCTGCCCGTTCGGGCTGACCCAGTAAGTCGTATCTGGCTCGCTGCCGGCGGGCCGGGCCGGAGAAGCCGCGTCAGCCAGAAACTCGCTCGGCGCCGCCAGCATGGCCAGGGCAAGGGCCAACGTCAAAAAGATGTTTCTTTTCATTCCTGCGCTCCTTTCGACGGCCGCTGTATGACGTCAATATCCCCGCATCACCAGCGGCAGGTAGACGAACCGGTCGGTGGGCATCACACGCACCGTGTCGGATAGCCAGGACGACCCGCCCAGCATGGCGTGCAACGTGACGGTGTACCAGTGGTAGTTGACCACGTTTTCCGTCAGGACGGTCGAGCGGGTGACGCTCAGGGGTTCGGCAGCGGTGTGGATGGTGGCGGTGTGGGTGTAATAGTCGATCTGCCAGGTGGTGGTCGCCGGTAACGTGACGTTGACGGTCCAATCGAGACGGATGCTCCTGTCTCCGGGCGCGCCGTGGAGTTGGAGAGCTGGCAAGAACTCGTGCGCGCCAATGTCCCACTCGGGGCCTTGGGGACGGGGGATGCCCGCCAGGTCGAAGCGGATGTCGACGCCGAACCGTTCCTCGTACAACTGAAAATAGGGCAAAGCCCCTGTTCCCGCGTCCCTGGCCGGCGAACCGGCCTGCAAGCGGTAATCGTGACTCGCGGCATCGACAAACAGCGGGTCGGCCTCGACGCACCCCTGGCACTTGCCGGTGCCGTTCTGTAGATCGACGACGCTGTTATACAGCGCACCCCAACGGACCCGAATAGGCCCATCATCCTGATAGATCAGATTGTGGTGCAGATCGGAGGCGTTGGCTAACGAGGCGTCGCTATACCGGATGTGCCACCCGGTCGTGGGATCGTTGATGTTGTAGATAATGTTATCGATGATGGGATGCGGCTCTGTGGAGGGAATCCAGGTGTATATACCATGATCGACGTTGTGGATGGTGTTCCCCACGATATGCACCTCTCCACTGCTCCAAAAGACGATGCCTCTCCCCGTCTCGCCGCCCGAAATGTTGAATATCTCGTTCCCGATGGCGTAAAAATCGACCACGCCGTGGACGGCGATGCCGTCGTAGGCGTTATAAATGGTGTTGAATATGACCCAGTTGTTCGGCGGGTCATAATGCGCCGTCACCGCGTATCCTCCCGATGACGTCGAGGGGGCAAAATCGTGCATGACGTTCTGGGAATAGACCACGTCGGCCATCAGCTTCAGGTCGATGGCGTTCTCCCCATTGTGGTGGAAATGATTGCGCCCGATATAGGCGTGGCGCGAGGTGTAGGGCGGATCCCAACCCGCGTTGTTGCCGGTGCGCACCGAATCCCCGCCCATGTGATGGATGTGATTGTCGACGATCCAGGTGTAGTAGACGTCATACCCATTGACCGCTACCCCCAACCAGTCGTTCTCGACGTCGGGGTCCATGTCCCCATAATCGTGGATGTGATTGTTATAGATGACCGTGTGGCTTACCCCATACGTCTCGACATTGTCGAACCAGCGAGCGAGAGTGATCGCGCTGCCATTCCTGGTCTCGGTTCCATCGCCATACATCTCCAGGTTGCGGATGGCGATGTGGTGGATGTCCTCGGGCAGCAGGAGCCGCAGGTAGACGCCGGTCTTGAAAAATTCCAGGTTCTCCAGCACGGCATAGCTTCCCAGCACGTAGAGCAATCGCGTGAACAGAGGGCGGTCGGTCGAAGAGACGCCGCGAAAGAACACCGGCCTGTCTGCCGTGCCGTGGGCGTACACGATCATCTCCCCCATCATGTTTCTGAAAGAATAGGGGCCTCCGTGGAGCTCGACCACGCTGCCGGCGGGCAGGTCTGCTGGAAAGGTGCATCTGGGTGTGTCGACATCTCCGTAGGGATTGTTCGAATCGGTGCAGCCTGTATCACTGTTGTCCACGTAGTGAGTATAC
>DSAR01000026.1 GCA_011046405.1 Chloroflexota bacterium
CGAGCCGATTGTGCGCATTATCGAGATGGTGACGATCACGCCGCTCCCACAAATCGGGGGTTCCGTGGAAGGCGTCATCAATATGCACGGTCAGACTGTGCCCGTGATTAGTCTACGCCGTCATTTTGGGTTTGCAGAGATTCCATTTGGATTGCGAACCCCTATCATCATCTTGAGAGTGAAAAAACAAACCTTTGGTCTGATCGTCGACGAGGTGATCGATGTGCTCAACCTCTCGCCCGGGCAGGTCTCGCGGGTCGCGGAGATATTGCCGGAGGGGATCGACGAAAAGCCGATTCTCGATGGGATTTTGCACGACGCCGGGCACGCGGTGTTACTGTTGAACGTGCAACATATCTTTACCTCTGAACAGGTGAAGATGTTGTCCCGGGCGATGTCGATCCTGCCCAACGATTTTTTCGAGATGGGGGAAGAGGAAGATAGTCAGCAGGGCCAGACTGCCCAGGATGAGACGTTGCCGGTGGATGAGGAATTGGCTGAGACGGTTTCTGAAGAGGCGGCCTCTGACGTGATTGTCGAGGACGTAGAAGGCGTGGAGGAGGAAATGGCGTGACGTCATTGGAAGATGCTGTGACTACTTCTGAGGAAAAAAAGGTCCCCCGATTCGGATACGGCGATTATCTGCGCTTTAGCAAACTCATATACGAGCGATGTGGGTTGCATTTCCCCGATAATCGCCGGGCTGATTTAGAACGCGGCGTGCGCCAGGCATTTTTGACCTCGACGTGCGCAGATATGGATGAGTATTACGATCTGCTCAGGGATTCCGATAGTGGATTCGTGCACTTCGAGCGCTTGACCAACGCACTGACCATCAGTGAAACCCACTTTTTCCGTGATGCTGGTCAGGTGGACGCATTGTACCGCCACGTGTTGCCCAGCATCATTCGAAGGCGGCGGGCGTTGCGGACTTTACGTATCTGGAGCGCAGGTTCCGCCAGCGGCGAGGAACCGTACTCGGTGGCGATGTTGTTGCGTGAGCTTTTGCCCGACGTGGAGGATTGGTCGATCACGATTCTGGGCACCGATATCAACACGCAGGCTCTCGATGGCGCTCGTCAGGCGGTCTACAGCGAGTGGGCCTTTCGAGAGGAGCGGGCCAAGGCGTGGCGGTCGCGCTATTTTCGCCGGCGGGGGAATCGCTACGAGCTGATCCCGGCCGTCAAGCGCATGGTGACCTTCGTGAAGCTCAATCTGATGGAGGACAATTATCCCTCTTACGAGTCGAATACGACCTTGATGGATTTGATCCTGTGTCGCAACGTGATGATTTATTTGACAGAGGATGTCTCTCGCAGCATCGTTGATCGATTCTACAATTGCCTGACTTACAATGGATGGCTGGTCGTGGGACACGCGGAACATTCACTGACGATTTATCGCCGTTTTCAGGTTCACAATTTTCCCAACGCCATTCTCTATCAGCGCACCGATCAAGGCCGTTCGAAGGCGCAGGATTGGGCATGGGATATGCCCTTCGGCGCCGACAGCGACGTACCAGCGATCATGGTCCCCCGGCAGGACGCCGAACGGTCTCGGATACCGGCGGAAAAGCGGCTCGAAAAAGAGGATGCCAAAGCGGCTCCAGAGGAGCCGAAACCGGCGATTCCGCCTGACACGCAAGACGTCCTGGATTTGCTCGATACCAAACCGGGATTTGAGAAGCCCGAGTCAGAACTGGACCACGTCTACATCGATTCCCTGGGACGCCTGGGCCACGTCGATCCTTTCGAGCGAGCGAAGGAGTTGCTGAATTATGGCCGTTCCGAGGATGCAGAGGATCTGTTGCACAAGATGATCGATCTGGGACGGCATGACGCCTCCACGTACGCGTTGTTGGGACAGGCTTATGCCAACATGGGCGATTGGGACGAGGCAGAGAACTGGTGCCGCCGGGCGATCAACTTGGACAAACTGGCGCTGGAGGCCTATTACATCCTGGCTTTGATCATGCAGCACCAGGGAGCGTTGGAAGAGGCGATCGACTTTATGAAGAAGGTCGTCTACATCGACCGGCACTACGTCCTGGGACATTTTGGGTTGGCTGATCTCTATCGCAGTCAAGGACGGTTGCCCCAGGCGCTTAAATCTCTCGATAACGCCCGGCGTTTGCTGGAGGATTGTCCCGATAACGAGTTCATTCCCGGGTCAGGAGGGATCATGGTCGGCAGCCTGCGCGAGGCGATTGTCCATCAACAGCAGAAGTGGAGCGCCCAGGGTGTAGATATTTGATATTTGAGGGAACGAAAATAAAGCAAACGGCGTTTGTCGTAGCGGGAGGTTGAATGGGTGATTCTAAGAGAACGAAAGCGGAATTGAGAGAGGCTTTGACTGAAGCCGAGGCGAAAATTGCCAAGCTGGAGGAGGATCACTTGGCATGCAAGCGGGCCATGGCGGTCGCGCGCCGGCGGGCAGCTCAAGTTTCTCTTATTTACGAGGTTGGGCAGCGGATCAGCGGCGAGTTGACCCTGGACGCCCTGGTCGTAGAAGTGGTCGAGGCCGTGGCTGAAGCGTTCGGTTTTCGGGGTGTGCTCCTGTTTTTGCACGATCCCAAGACCCATACCCTGAGTCTGGCGGCCAGCGCCGGAGAGCTCGCCCCGTTTTTCGACCCGGATTTCCAACTGAAGATTGGTGAGGGGTTGATCGGGTTAGCTGCCGAGACGGGCGAGACGCAAATTTCCGGGGATGTCGCGCCCGACGACCTGGTGCGCCAAATAGCGGGCCAGGTCCGCTCGGAGATGGCGACGCCTATCAAGAGCGGAAGCCACGTCGTCGGCGTTCTGGACGTTCAAAGCGATGATCTGGAGGCGTTCGACGATAGCTATCGGCTGGCGATAGAGGCGTTGGCCGTTCAAGCGGCGCCCGCTATCGAGCACGCGCGCTCCTTCGAGGAGGCCCAGAGCCGGGCAGAGCGTCTGGCCGTCGTCAACCGGATTGCCAAGATAGCCACGGCTACGCTGGATCTCGATCATCTGATGGAGAGCGTGTACGACGAGGTGAGCCAGGCTTTTCAGGCGGATGCGTTCTTTATCGCCCTGTACGACGAGGAAGCCGAAGAGATCGACCTCTGTTTCGAGATCGACGAAGGAGAGCGGCACGATTCGGGCCGGTTCCCGCTGGGAACCGGTTTGACTTCGATCATCATCACAGAGAGGCGACCATTGATCATTCGCAATATGGCGGAGCAGCCCGATTACGACGAACAAGGGGTGGCCTGGGGATCGGGGCGGACGCCGGCTTCCTGGTTGGGTGTGCCCCTGATGCTCGGCGAACAGGTGATGGGTGTGCTTAGCGTGCAGGCTTACCGGCCTTATGCCTGGGGAGAGGACGACGAGCGCTTGCTCCTCACCATCGCCGACCAGGTGGCCGTGGCCATAGAAAAGGCCAGCCTCTTCCAGGAACGGGAACAACGGATGACCGAGTTGTCGGTGCTCAACGAGATCGGCCAGGTGATCTCGTCGGCGATGCGGATGGATGACCTGATGGAGACGGTATACGAGCAGGTCACTCGCCTGTTCGAGACCAAAAATTTCTACATCGCCACATACGATAGGGTGAGCGATATGTGGGAGATCGTTTACCTGGTCGAGGAAGAGGAGGTACTGCCCCCGGGCGGGCCGCGCGAGTTGGGAGCCGGGGTCACGGGTTTCATCATTCGCAATCGCCAGCCGGTACTCTTTCAGTCGCGGGCGGAATACGTGAGCTTCCACGAGAAGCAAGGACAGAAGATCGAAGCCTGGGGAGAGATGCCTCGTGCGTGGATGGGGGCACCCTTGGTCGTGGCCGACGAGACGGTTGGCGTCATGGGCATCCAGGATTTGTGGGAAGAAGGGGTCTACGACGAACAAGACCTGGCCTTATTCATCATGATCGCTGCCCAGGTGGCGCCGGCGTTGGGCAACCTGCGATTATTGGAGAAAGCCCAGCGTCGCGCCCAGGAGATGGCCGTCATCAACGAGGTGGGGCGAGCGATTACGTCGGTGCTGGATCTGAGCACGGTCTTGCGCCAGATCGTGGATATCACGAAGGAGCGCTTCAATTATTACTGTGTCAGTATCCTCCTGGTCGAAGAGGAGCATCTGGTATTTCGCAGCGGCAGCGTCATTGGAGATACGGACCGGCGATTTTGGCCCGAGGTGAAGGACGTGGATATCTTCGAAGAGACCAGCATGGTCACCCAGGTAGCGCGAACTGGGGAACCGGCGCTGGCCAACGATGTGACGCAGAGTCCACATTTCCTCGAAAATGAGGATTTGTCCGAGACGCGCAGCGAACTCACGCTCCCCATCAAGGTCAAGGATGAGACCATCGGTGTGTTGGACGTTCAGAGCACGCAAGTAAACGCTTATCGACCATCGGACGTGGAGCTTCTGCAAGCGTTAGCCAACCAGGCGGGTGTGGCCATTCAGAACGCGCGCTTGTTCGAGGATGCCCACATCCGGGCTGAGGAATTGGCTGTCTTGAACGAGTTGGGCCGGTCCCTCACGGCACAGCTTGACGTACAAGAGGTTCTGCAAGAGGCTTACTGGCAGACGTCGCGCCTGATCGATACGACGAATTTCTTTATCGTGCTCTACGATGTGGAGCAACATACGCTCTCGTTCGCCCTTTCTATCTCGGAGATAGACGAGGATTTGCCGACGTCGTTCTCTGCCGACGCCGGGTTAACCGGTTACGTCGTGCGGCAGCGAGCGCCGTTGCTCCTCGAAGAAACCCTGGCCGAGGAGACGGAAAAGCTGGGGATTTCGGAGGTGGGGGTGCCTTCCCTTTCCTGGTTGGGTGTGCCCTTGATCGCTAGCGAGCGGGTGATTGGCATTATCAACATCGAGAGCCCCCAGGTCGACGCCTTTTCCGAGGACGAGGTTCGGTTATTGAACACATTGGCCAGCAATCTGGCCGTCTTC
>DSAR01000247.1 GCA_011046405.1 Chloroflexota bacterium
ACCCAGGGACAGGCCGGCGGCGATGTCGGTACCGCCGCCGCTGGGGATGGACTGGATGGCGCGGACGACCTGGCTGCGATCGTAAGAGAAGGAGGTCAGCAAGGTGGCGGCATCGCTGAACATGACCACGGACACGGCGTCCCCACCCTCTTCCTCCTCCGTCAGGTTCATCAGGTCCACGAAATCGGAGGCCCCGTTGCGGGCCTCGGCGAGCGGCGCGCCGGCCATACTGCCGGAATGATCGATCACCAGCGCGGCATAGATCGGCTCCACTTCGCCGACGGCGGCGCAGGTGGGTAGACGGTCGGCGGCGATGCGCAACTCCACGTCCACCGGCTCGCCCCAAAAGGCGACGCCGGGCCGGGCGACGCGGCTGACGGCCGCCTCACGGGCCGTGGCGCGGGCGCCCAGCGTGCGCGCCCCGCCCCACAGGAGCAGTGATAGGACGGCCAACACGAGCAGGACGATTTCCCAGGTTCGCAGGCGCATGGTGTGACTCCTTGATGGTTTCTCAATTGGACTTGTTCTACCAAGGCAGATCTAGGATGACGAAGAATCTGACCCAAGACTCTGGTCAGCGCCAGAACCAGCAGAGGCGGATGATATTGGCGTTTCTGCTGAAACCAGAGCCTGTTTGCACGGCGGGATCCATGCTGGTTTTTCTTCCTCTGGTGGGATTTTTTTCGTACAACCGAGCGCGAGGCCAATGACGACGGCAAGCAAGCCAATGCCCAGTCCGTACCAGGCCAAAATACTCCAGATTTTGAAGTAAACGATAAGCCAAGCCACGAGAATTGCTCCAATCAAGAGGATCCAAAACACCGGATTTTCGCACAAGATATCCCACACACGTATGTTCTCCTTCATACATCTGCGTCTGCACCACACAGAGGCTCGATAGACCCCCTCGCTGAGGGAGACGACGAGCAAACTGGATACAGGCAAGACAATGTTCGCGCCGGGAGGAGACAACAAGTGTTGAATTATCCATAGCCGGAGCACCATTTTGGGGTTGAAAGAAGACGTATAGTTGATAGCCTGCATCGCTTTATCCTTCAATCGCACGTCCAGACTGTAGTCATTTCCTTCCGATCCTCCATACACACTGATCATAAACGTGGCCATAGCCCTGCCGCCGTGAGGTGGAATATCCACAAAAGCGACCGAGTTTTGCTCTTGATCCGCACCAGACAGCCGGATGTGTACATTATCCGATGTTGATCCGGATGGCTTCAATTCTACGGTCACCACGGCGCTCTGGGTCCGCGTGGCCGTATTCGTCACCCAGATTTCCAGCGGCATTTCGATGAAATCAGCCACGTAGGCTGGCGCGCGCGTCACCAGTTCCAGACCAGTGCCTGGGTCTATTTTGGCACAGTATTCCTCCTTGGAGGGATAGGGGCAGGCTTCCCATCGCTCCCCTTCATACTTGTTGTTCAGATGAGAGTAAAATCCCCCAAAATAGTAAACCGGGAAGACAATCACCAGGAGAATCAGCCACAGCAGCCAGGTCTCGCGGTGTTTGGGAAACAGGCCGGTTATGGATGGCATCATTTTCCTCGCTTTCGAACAATACTAAAACCACAGATTGTCGCGCCAATGACGAGCGCAGGATAAGCAGCACTGCAAGGTGGGGTACCGTTGGTCGGAGTTGCTGTAGGCACTGGGGTTGACACGACATGATTCAACTCCGCCCAATGGACCTGCTCACCAGTTGCCCCCGTCCAACGCACCCTCAAATAGGGGTAAAAGCAAGTATGATCTGCCGATACCGTTTCAATCGGCACAGTGAGTGTGTACGAAATGGTATGGCCCATAGTGCTAGTGATTACGTCTCTTTTTTCCTCAATCCAGCGTTCGGCATCCTCTATGTTGCTGTAGCTGGCACACTCGGAGCGTTGTGGCAAAGACACTGGCGGCGGATCCCCAAACTGGTCAGGAAAAAGAGCAAAGTGAGCCTCGAAATCTGGCACTTGGGCGGCATAGTGGATGGGAACTGCGATGCTCGCCAATCCCTCGTCAGTAGAAGGCGCCACAATTATCTTGCCAACTTGGGGCTGGAAGCGAACCTGGAAATAGCCGTCCTGGAAGCCTAGGGGGATTTCTGGGGACTGCTCATAAGTAAGCTGCGCCCGCACCGGGAGCGGCCCCCAATCGAGCTCCAGCGGTAGATCGAACTCCAGCGGTACTAGATCAGATACCTCTCCCAGGTTGACCTCTTTTTGTACACCACCTACATCATCGCCCACAGTGACGACCAGGCGGTAGCAATTGCGGCAGTTGGTCCTCCCTCCTAAATGCGTCGTCACAACGATGTGTGGGTTCTCGTTCAACACAACTTGCTCTCGAGATACCTCCAGAGACCTGATGATAGGCACATCGTGGTCTGGCACGATCCAATAGTAAACCGACATATCTTGATGGGATTCCAATCGCCATTCGCGGGGTTGACAGCCAGGCGTGCTATCTGGCAGCTCTTTGTCCCCCTGAAGCCACTGCCCCCTCTGATGATTCCAGAGGATTCCCAGATTGTTCTCGTCGTACAACTGCAGCATCCCAGTGTCGGGAGGTTTAGAAGTGATCGCCACCACACGAGCGCGTTCTGTGTGCCCCAGAAACGAGGGCAGTGCCTGTTTGCTGGGCGCACTCAACCAACTGGCCTGAAAGTGCCTTCCGGGAAGCAAGCTGTCCAGGGCGATGCCAGTGCTTTCGAAGGGATTCTGCTCGTCGAGCACGATAATTGTGCCGCTGACTCCGAGGGCCTTCCATATTTCGAGGTCCACTACCCTCCGATCTTGTTCAGGCTGACTGATTCCCTGACAATCAGCCTGACCAGTTCCTTCGGAATTGGAGCACATACTTTTACCCAGCAGCATCACATAGATCTCAACCCCCTGGTCAGACAAACCAGTCAAAGCATCCTTGGCTGCACGCCGAGATGCGTCTCTGGTGCTCTCTGTCGTGCCTCGGAATGAACCGTCGGTAAACAGCACCACGATACGCCGCGACGCTTGAGGAGGAAAATGATCCGTTAGTTGACCTAGAACCTCGCTGTACCTGGTGTGGCAGAACCAAATATTAGACTGGCCACCGAGCATCTCCTTAGAAAGAGAGCGCTGATAGAGCGAGTTCCAAGCATCTGAACTTGCGAGTTTCGATGCCGGCGTGAACGGCAGCGCCGGATCGGCCAACCCATCGGCAAATTGCATCACTCCGACGTGCAAATTGACAAGATTGCTGTGAATGCCTTGCACGCCCGGCAGAAGCCACCGATCCGAATAATAAGCCTCCCAGAGGGTCAGGAAAAAGCGAACGACATCGTGTCGCAGGCCAGCGGAATCGGTGACCAAAACCTCCTGCTCCGTTTGTCTGCATTCTCCGCTGACACCGCCAGACTCGTCAATCAGGAATAGAACAGCGGTGACGCCAGGATTGGCTTGAGATTTGACAGCGTCACTCGCGCGGGCGGGTTGTGCTGCGGGTTGTTGCGAACAGGCAGTGACCCCAACCAAGACAACCCCGAAACCTGCTAATACGACCCATACGACTGTTTTTTTCAACCAGCTTGGTCGCTCCATAGCGATGTGAGACATTTTACCATCTCCAATCGTCTGCCATTTCACCGGTAATCGTTGGAATCAGCGTCCCCTCCACCAACGCGCTCAACCGTTCCGGCATCTGGTCCAACGTCTCTGTGAGCATTTCAGACAGTGGATCCTTGGCTCTCCTCACCGCATCTGCCTCGTCCTTGTAGATGCTGCTGCCCTCGGCCTCGCTCCCTCTCTCCGACCAGCGAATCCCCCGCAGCCGGCGCACCGTCTCTTTCACATCGTATGCCACCCGGCGGAACTGGAACTGCCGCCCGCTGCCGTTCAACTTGAGCAGCATGTAGGCGGCCCGATTGTCGCCGGGTATCCCGGCTGTTGTCAGGTAGGGATGGCAGCGCGGCTGTCCCACGCTGCCTGGATTGAAGAGCGCCGGCTGGCCGTGCTCCGGCAGCGCCTTCCACTTGCCCACCTCGGCCGGCCGCCATTTGTCCATCCGGTTGGGCAATCTCTCTGGGCAGGCCAGGGCCATGACCACCTTACCGAACTCTTCTTCCACGAAATAGCCCTGATAATGAGTGTGGCCGAACAATCCATAGTCAGTTTTCAGTCGGCGCAGGTTTTCCCCCGCCGCTCTCACATGGTGAATATAGCCGTCCTCCCCCCATGCCAGGCTGCCGTGGAACAGGGTGAAATCCGCCAAAACAGGCGGCGCTGCGTGCACAAACTTCCAATCGCCGATGACCTTCCGATGCTCGTCTTCCAGTTCCCGCCGCGTCCACAGCGTGATGGGCCGATAGCTGGGGAGGATCGTGTATATTGCTTGGGGAAAAGGATCGGCCACGGCCTTCTCGTGATTCCCCTGGACGACGAGTTCGGCGTTCTCCTGCACCCAGGCCACGCACTCGTTGGGCTGGGGGCCGTAATCCACCACGTCGCCCAGGCAGACAAAGTGCAATTTTCCGGCTTTCTCGCGCCGGGCGACGCGCCGGGCGTCCTCGACCACCGCTTCCAGGGCTTGGAGATTGGCGTGGATGTCGGAGAGGACGGCGTACAGGGTCATCATCTGCCTCCCGGTGAAGGAGTGATCAGGTTGGGCGGGAAATCCTCCTCAATGATCTTCAGATCCAGGTGGCTGGCCGGCACCCACCCGAACGGCTCGGTCTTGTGGCAATGGTCCAGCGCAACCAAATAGCGGTCTCCGGCTTTGGCGCACAAATAGACCCGCTGCCCTTGCGTAAGCGTGCCCGCCAATTCGGCGCCGGTGGCCTCCTTGTAGACGTTGGGATACTGGTAACGTCCCACGGCAAACATCGGCGTCGGCGTCGGCGTCGGCGTGACGGTCGGCGTGTGCGTCGGGGTCGGCGTGCTGG
>DSAR01000246.1 GCA_011046405.1 Chloroflexota bacterium
CTCCCGGGTGAAGACGTGGCGGGCCCGATCCAGGGCCTCAGATGGAGAAACGTCGTCGTCGAGGTGGGCCAGGGCGGCCGCCTCGTTGAGCCAGAGCACGGCCACTTCCCACGCCATACCGGCCGCTTCGAAGGCCGGGTTTGCCTCCCTCGCCCTTTGCAGGGCCTCGTGCCACAGGTTGAGCGCCAGGTAAGTATCGCTGCGATGCCAATCGACTTTGGCAGCCAAGACGGGGTTGCTTTGACTAGTAAATATATCCCTGGCCTGGTTGAGAGTTTTCAGTGCATGTTGATAGTCGCCCCTGGCAAAATAGAGGTAACCCAGATTAAGGTCAACCTGAGCGATGAGGCTGGTCAAACCCTCGGTTTCAAATTGAGCACGCGCCCGCCTGAACATATCCTCCGCCTGGCGGAAATCGTTCAATTCAGTCAGCACGTTGGCGTCGTTGACGTTGACCATCGCCAGGTGCCGGGCGTCGTCGAGGCCGGTGAAGATCGAGCGGGCCCTGGCGTAGCTGTCGCGGGCCTGGGCAAAGCGGCCCAGCCGGGCGGCGACGTTGCCCCGGTTCATGGTCATCTTGCCCAGGGCCAGCCAATCGCCGGCGACGTGGAAGACGTCGCCGGCCCAGTCGGAAAGGGCCAGCGCCTCCTCGTGCAGCCCCAGGTACATCATGGTGTCGATCTGTCCCACCATCACGCGGGCGGCCTCAAGGTCCAGGCCCAGGGCGCGATACAGCATCGCCGATCTCTCGTAGAGGTCATAAGCGGCCTTGTGTTCCGCCAATAGACTTTGCACGTTGGCCTCAATGTGGAGAGCGGTTGCCTTGGTTTGCTGATCCTGCCAAGCTTTCGCTGCATCGGCAACTGCCTGGGCGACTGTCAGGGCTGTGTGGGGGTTGTCCCGCTCACGGCGAAGTGCCTCCTCGCGCAAGGCGCGCACGAAGGCATCGTCCCTGGTCGGCATGTGCTGTTCCAACCAGGCACGACGGGCTTCGCTCGTGTCTAGCGATAACAGGGATTCAATTCGATTGTCCATTCCAACACAGCGCCTAGGCTAGTCTATAGAACACGGATTGGCAGGATTTTCGGATTCACTACCCGACATTCATGGCCAAACGACTGATTTTCTATCACGAATCGCTCGAACGCTCGAACGTTTTTTACAATTCGAAACCAAAATTCGTGTCATTTGTTTATTCGTGCTATTCGTGATCCAGAGCTGTCAGGTAATCAAATTTTCGGATAGGGCCTAACCGATAGTGCCTATCCAATGAAATTCTCGTTTTTTGTGCAAGGATTTTGCATACGAGAAACTCTTTATTGGCTCCGGCTTGTCCGGGATAGGTCCTGGCACAGCGAGCAAGAATTTGCCATCGGTATCCTTTATTGGCTCTGGTTCGTCCAGGTTAGGGTTCTTTCCCCTTATTCAAGCCGTATTGGGCCAGGATGATCTATAAAGCCCAGCTATCCTCGACGGCTAGTTTGTCGAGGACAATGTCGTGATTCTGCATCAGTACATGCAGTGAATAGATCCCCGGCGAGAGTTGAGAGAAATTGAAACGACCCAGATCGTCGGTCAACCCGTATCGCTCGATTTTATCCCCTGCCAGATGCAACTCAAGGCCCTCCATGCCGTAGGGCTCCGACTCGCCGTCCAGGATCTGCCCGCGTAACGTGAACGTCTCGGCCTCGGTATCGCGAACGACCTGGACGTCGAGGTCGTACTCGGATTCCGAGAAAAGGAGTTGGCGTTCCTGTGGGGTGCCGCGCACGCCCAGCGGTGCCATTTTGGTCCAGCTGTCGAATTGTAGCGCGGCCCTCCGGCTGGGGCGTTGGGGCTGCCGATCTCGCCTGCGTTTGAAGGCGATCAATGCACGTTCGATCAGGCTTTCGGAGGGAGCGACGAGTTCGTCTTCGGCCAGGGCCCCCAGCATCCGGCGTACGATATCCAATTCTCCTCGACAATCTACGCATTCTGTCATGTGCGCCTCCACCCTTTCTCGTTCAGTCGCGTGCAGTTTGTGGTTTAAATAGTCCCTCAGCGTTTGGGAGTCCAGGTGTTCCTGTCCTTCTGAAAGGTTTGATAATAACTTCATGATAACAGAGGGATAACGCGTTCGAAAAATACATCGTTCCGGCCGATTGTCATAAATTCGTGGCTCTCGATCAGAACTCACGCTTGCCCCTCTTCGATTGCCTCCTGTTCCAATTTGATCAGTTGCTGGCGAAGTTTTTCCAAACACCGGCTCCGCGTCGGCCCGATGCTGCCCAGGGCCATGTCGAGTTCCTCGGCGATAATCTCATAGGTAAGCGGGGGGTCCTCGATGAACAGGGCCCGCAACAGACGCTGGCACCGGGGCGACAGACGCTCGAAGGCCAATTGGACCCGGCGCTTCTCTTCCAAGTGGAGCAGTTTGTCCTCAGGCGTGCTCTCGATAGGGCCGCTCACCTTGACGATATCGATTCCCTGGACCGGCTGTTTCTTTCGCAGGCGATGGATACATGTACGCCGGGTCACGGTCATGATCCAGGAGCTGAGGCGACTTCGATCTCGCAGGGTATCCAGTTTTTCCAGCAGGATCAAGCAGACCTCTTGGAAAACCTCGTCGGCCACGACCTTGGAGAACCCCATCCGGAGGGGTATGGTATAGATGAGTCGATTGTAGCGTTCGAGCAGCGTCCGCCACGCATGCTCGTCGCCATCCAGGCAAGCCTCTATGAGATCGGCGTCGTTCCACTCGGGCATAGTCATGTGTTTGTTACGGCGTTGATCTATCCATACGCTCAATTCCCCCAATCGGATTTGTGGTTTACCCAGGCCTCGGCGGCTAGACAGATAACTTCTTAAAATGTCAATGATTGATGGATCAAGCGCACGATACGCTTTACCGGTGAATCAATGAGAGGTTTTCAACTGACTTGAACTTCAGTATTGAACATAGGGCTTCTGTTTGCTAGAGTCTAAATAGGTTTTGAACGCCCATCTTCATTTTACGCCGACTCGGCTATTCACGCAAGTTAACTCTAGTATTCGAGGTTGTCTCGTCGGTGAATTCGATGCTGATGATGATTGGGATTTCTGTCCTTCTGTAACGTGGCCATGACCGTCTCCACGAATTGGGTCATCTGTTCGGGCGTGGTCTCGGTCGGGGAGTAGGATAGCTCGACCTCGCGATCGCCAACCTTGGCCTTGAGGGTGATGGTCCGTCCCTCGCGGCGGAGCGCCCAGGCCTTGATCAGTTCGACGAGGCCGGTGAATACGCCGGCCGAGGCCAGGGCCACCACGATGCTGCCGACGGTGATGGGATCTCCCTTGGCACCGGGCGGGAGAACGGCGTCACGGGTCAGAGTGGCTTTCTCCACGTCTAATGCGTCGTGGATTTCGTGGCGCAATTGGCGCGCCAGGCGATCCAGGTCTTCGGCGTCAGCGTCTTGCTCTTGCAGGGCGATGGTCAGGTCAAGGGCTTGTTGTGTCATAATCTCTCCTTTAGCAGTTGCAATCGGACCAGATCTAAGACGGCGTCAGCGGCCCACTGACGCACGCGGTTGCGGTCGCCGTTGAAACTGAGACGATGATGACTCTCCTGTCCCTGCAGATTCACCGTCACATAGACCGCGCCGTGAGGGCGTCTGGCGTTATCTGAAGAGATGATGGGGCCGACGCCTACTCCGATGTCGGCGATGGCAGCCTGGCGGGCGGCCAGAACCTGGGCCAGGATTGCGGCCTCACCAGAGACTTCATCAGAAGCGGCGGCGGCGGCCTCTATCGAGAGCGTATCTGAGATACTGATCTGAGGCACGTCGCTGTCGCGGAACCAGTGCTCGCAACCCTCTGGCTCGGTCAAGCGGGCGGCGACCAGCCCGCCGGTGCCGATCTCGGCCGTGGCGATGGTCAGTTCTCGCTCGACCAGGAGGTCGGCTACGACCTGAGGCAGTTCCCGCTCATCCTCGCTGATGACGTGATGCTTCAAGATGGCCCGTAGTGTAACCAGGTCTCTCTCGATCAGGCGTTCCGCCTCGGCGAGGCTGTCGGCAGCGGCGACGATCTCGATGGTGATGGTGCCGCGGTGGGGGAGCAGCCCCAGGAGCGGATTGCGTTCCCGTGTCAGAAGCGGCCGGATCATCTCGTTGATCTGGGACTCTGGCACACCGTAGACCTTGACGGCCGCACGACGGGTGGATCGGCTCTCTCCCAGCAACTCGCGCAGGTGTGGCAGGATGAAGGTCTCCAGCATGCCCATCATCTCGTATGGAATACCGGGCGTGGCGAAGATGTGTTTGCCCTGGATCGGCAGGTAGAAGCCAGCCGCCGTGCCCCGCTCGTTGTAGATGACCTCGCTCCCGGTGGGGATCTGGGCCTGGCGGCGATTGCTTTGCAGCAGTTGAGGCGTCATCTCGCGCCCACGGTGGGCGAAACGTTCCTTGATGCGAGTCAGGGCCTCCGCGTCCTCCTCCAACGCCAGCTTGAAATGGGCGGCGACTGCCTGGCGGGTCAGATCGTCCTCGGTGGGGCCGAGGCCGCCGGTGATGATGACGACGTCGGCAACGTGCCGGGCGACGTGCAAAGCGGTGTGGATAGCCGCCATCTCGTCGCTTACCGAGAGGTGTAGCGCCACGTCGATGGGGAGGAGCGCCAGGCGTTGGGATATGGCCTGGGAGTTGGTGTCCAGGCGATAACCACAGGTCAGTTCGTCGCCGATGGTCAGAATGGCGGCCTTCAACTGACGACCTCTTTGGCGACCTCTTTAGCAATCTCTGCGGCAACCTCCCCGGCGACCCGGCGGCCTATCTCAACGGCGTAGTTGCTGCCCCGGTCCCAGGGATAGACCTGGCTCATATTTGCCATCCATAGGCCCGGGATAGGTGTTTTCAGGGGCGGGATGTTCTGGGAGTGATTGAGGGTGGGAATGGGTTGGGC
>DSAR01000431.1 GCA_011046405.1 Chloroflexota bacterium
ACCTGGAACGCACGATCGACCGACGTCTGTCCCGTATCGAGCGCCACGTAGACCGTCTGCTCCGCTTCCGGGTCGACCGGCCCCTGGGCCCATACCGCCAGGCACACGTGCACGCCCAGGAAATCCCGCCCCGCCCGGGCCGCCGCCCGCGCTGCCTTGGCCGAAAAGTCGCCCGCTTTCTTGAACTGGGGACGGGGCAGGTCCATCAACCCGATGGCCTCTCCGACGTCGTCGACGATCAAACTGTCGCCCAATACATCGACGCCCGTCTCGGTCTGGAACAGCCGGTGGCTGACGATCCCATCCACACCACACTCGATGGTTCCCAGGGTCAATTCCCGCTCGACCAGCATCTGCGCGACGCGCTCGGCGATGGATTCCTCGTTCATCCTGTCTATCCCTCCCTCGACTAAAGTGCCCCGTGCACGACCTGCCCGCCGATCATCGTCGCCACCACGCCCGTCTCGGCGATTGCCATCGGTTCGACGGTGAAAATGTCGTGATCGAGCACCACCAGGTCGGCCAGTTTGCCCGGCGCCAGCGATCCCAGCCGGTCGTCCAGGCCGACGGCGCGTGCCGCCCCCTGCGTGTAGGCGTGGACTGCTTCCGTGACTGTCAAGCGCTGCTCTGGGTACCAGCCCTCGGGGCAGGGTGCGCCATCGCAGCAACAGCGCGTCACCGCCGCGTGGATGCCCAGCAGGGGGTTCAGATTTTCCACCGGGCAATCGGAACCGAAGGCCAGCAGCGCCCCGGCCTCCAACAGGCTGCGCCAGGCGTAACCGGTGGCACACCGCTCGCCCCAGTATCGCTCGGCCATCTCCCAATCCTGGGTCGCGTGGATCGGCTGCATCGAGGCCACCACGTCCAGGGTGGCCAATCGCGCCACGTCGTCGGGGTGCAGGAGTTGTACGTGTTCGATCCGGTGGGGCAGGCCGGGCAAATTCACCGGGCCGACCTCGGCCAGCACGTCCAGCACCATGTGGTTGGCCCGGTCGCCGATGGCGTGGACGGCCAGGGGTAGGTTGCCTGCCACCGCCTTCCGGGCTAACTCACGCAGAGCGCCCGCCTCAATGGTCAGGACGCCCAGTTTGTTCTCGTCCTTCTCGTCCTTCTCGTCCTTCTCGTCCATGCCCTCGTAAGGGGCCAGCATCGCCGCCGTGTGAGCGCCCAACGCGCCGTCGGAGAAGACCTTGATCCCGCCCACGCGCAGCCAGTCGTCGCCCAACCCCGCTTGCAAATCGAGCGCCAACGCGCAGTCCAGGTCGTCGGCCGGCAGGTATTTGACCACGCGCAATCCCAGCGCCGACTGGGCGCGCAGGCGTTGGTAGGCCGCGAAGGCCGGCGCCGCATCCACGTCGTGGATAGACGTCAGCCCGACGCGCCACGCATTGGGGAAGGCCGCCTGGATCGCCGCGTCGAGCTCGCCCGGTTCGGGCAGCGGCACGATGTCCTCGACCATGTCCATCGCATTTTCCTCGAACAACAGGCCATTGGGATGCCCCGCCTCGTCGCGCCCGATGCGCGCGCCGGGCGGGTCCGGGGTCTCGGCCGTGATACCAGCCAACTCCAGCGCCCGGGTGTTGGCCACCAGGGCATGGCCGTTCTTGGCCCGCAGCATCACCGGGTGATCGGGCGCCACCCGGTCGACGTCGGCCGCGGTGGGAAAGCGGCGCTCGGCCCAGCGCTCCTGGTCCCAACGCCGCCCCAGGACCCACTCACCCGGCGGTGTCTCGCGGGCCCGCTTGGCCACCATGGCCAAGGCTTCCTCGAGGGAAGTCGTTGTCGACAGATCCACGTCGCGCAGGCTGAGCGCGTACCACATGAAATGGATGTGGCTGTCGGTCAGACCGGGCACCACACAGCGACCGCCCAGGTCGTACACGTCGCCGCCGGGGGCCAGGAGGCCTTCGAGTTCTTCACGCCCATCCCCCACGACCAGGATTCGATCCCCTGATAGAGCCAACGCCGAGGCCCGGGGGCGCTCGGCGTCCATCGTATACACCTTCCCGTTGATCAATAGTTTGTCAGCTGGCATCTTCTCCCTTACTCCCTAATCTGTAATCCATACTCCCCATACTCCCTATTTCCCCCTGCTAGAAAGCCCCAAGTTGGCATTGCCTGATGTGCACGCCGAGCGTATCGGCGGCGTTGGCCACGTCGATTTTCGAGATTCTAAAGCGGGTCGCCAGGGACCAGGCCACCGCGCACGGCAATTTGTCCAATACCAATCCCTCACGGATGGCCCGGGCGAGTTCTGGTGTGACCCCCTCGACGCTGTCCATCGGTTCCAGGATGTTATGCTTGTTCTGTTCGCCGTAACCGAACAGTCCTAACTGGCAGCGGATCAGTTTGACGCCAACCGCATCGGCGGCCTGCCCCACCGCCAATGGTGTCGCCCCCAGGTTCCTGGCGATACGAAAAGCCGCCGCGCAACGCAACTGCCCATCCTGCGCCTGCGCCCGGACCGCCGCCTCGACTTTTGCTTGATCAACCTTCTCTCTGGACATCGCCACCTCCCCGTGTCTTTTTCGATCTTCAGTCATCCAATTCCAACAACCTGACATCTGTCAGGTCCTTCTCCCGACCGGCAGCACGTTTTGAGGCAATCAAATCCATCCGCTCCACAATATCGGGATTGACGGCCAAGATTAAATCCGTGAACTCGCACAACAACGCCATACGCTCTTCCAACGGCAGGGACTGAAACCATCGTGCTTTGGCTTCCATTGCCTCTTCTTGGCGCTCGTGAGATACCATTTGCTTCGTCATATGACGCTCCGCTTCTATCCCACGCACCACAACACTTGCTGCGGATCGCTCAGGTACTCGGCGCCGTCCGGGGTGACCAGGACGTCCTCCTCCAGCCCGATGTAGCCCCGTTCGGGCACCGGTACGCCCAATTCGATGGCGAAGACGTTGCCGGCCTCGATCACGCCCTTGATGGAGGTGCCGTATCGCTCCCAGCGCGGCCCCAGGACGGTGGCCCCATCGTGGGCAGTGCGCCCGACGTGGTGGCCGAAAGCGTGCATGTATGCCGGATAACCGGCCCCGGTCAGCGTCTCGCGGGCGGCCCGATCGACTTCCCACCCGCGTGCACCGGGCCGCAGCGCCGCCCGCCCCGCCTCCAGGGCTCTCCGGGCGGCGGTCCAAGCCTCTTGTACATCGAGCGGTGGCTCCGACTCGTCCTCGGCCAGGAAATACCACGTCCGCTGCAAATCGGAGACGAAGCCAGCCTGCTCGACACCGAAATCGACCTGGAGCAGGTGACCCCGGGCCAGGGCGAAGTCCCCCGGCATCGCGTGGCCGACGGGGGAATCGGGGCCGGCCGTGACGGTCGGGCAGTGGTCGCGGGCCCACGAGAGCCCCAACCCGCGTTCGGCGGCGGCCTGGTGGAACCAGTCGGCGACCTCGTGGGCCGGCACGCCCGGCTGCAATCGCTGGCCGATGTGCTCGAAGATCGCCTCGGTCGCCCGGACCGCCTCGCGGATGCGGGCGATCTCCTGGGGAGACTTGCGCCCGCGCAGCGCGCCGATCACCTCTTCAGCCGAGACGAAGCGGTCGGCGTACGGCGTCCCCTCGACGAGGCCCTGCAGGATGCGGAACATCCCGTGGGTCAGCCCGTCGGCCGCCGGGTCGTTCTCCGAGTAATTGACGGCGATCTGGCGCGGGTCGAAGCGCGTCAGGTGCGCCAGCAACGGTTCCCGGATCGACTGGTCGTAGCTGACGACGTCGGTGTAGGCGCCCAGTTGCTCGACGTTGGGCGCGTCGTAGCGTCCCACGATGGCGACGCGCTCGCCGGTGCGGGCGATCATCAGCGCCGATTGCCACGTCATGCCAAATCCCAGGATCAGGTCCAGGCAAGGGTCGCTGACCTGCGACGTCTCGCGCACGAACGTCAACCATAGATCGACGTCCTGTTCCTCCAATATCGCCACCGCTTGATCCAGTTTCTCACGGACGAGTTCGAATTTAGACAACGCTATCTCCTTTATTCAATTGGGTGTGTTTCATTTGAGGCCAAGCTCGTAGTAGGCGATTTATCGCCGTAAAAGCGCGCTGAAGCCGCTATCTAGCGCCGCTGCCTAGCAGCGCGCGCACTACAAACAACGCTCAAAGCATTTGAAACACACCCTATTCAATTCCCACGATGCGCTCGTAGAGCGCGTCCAACTCCTCCTCGGAGTAGAAATAGATGACCACGCGCCCGCCCTTCTTCCCGCGATTCAGGCTGACCTTGGTGCCCAGCGCCTCGCGGAAATCGTTCTCCAGCGCCCGGGTCTCCGGTGAAACGGCCGGCTCCTGGGGCGCTTCCCTCTGTTCCTCGCCCTGCAGGCGCCGGACCAACGCCTCTGTCTGCCGCACGTTCAACCCCTGCTTGAGGACCGTCTTGAGCGCCGCCGCCTGAGCCTCCTCTCGCTCGAGCCCCAGCAAGGCCCGCGCGTGCCCCTCGCTGATCTTTTCCGCCATCAGGGCCTCCTGGATCGGGCGGGCGGCCTTCAACAGCCGCATCGTGTTGGCGACGGCCACCCGGCTCTTGCCCACCCGCCGGGCGATCTGCTCCTGGGTCATGTCGAAGTCCTCGGCCAACTGGTTATAGGCCATGGCCTCTTCCAACGGGCTCAGGTCGGAACGCTGTAAGTTCTCGACCAGGGCCAACTCCAACATCTCGCGGGGAGCCACGTCCTTGATCACCACCGGCACCTGAGAGAGGCCCGCCAGCCGCGCCGAACGCCAGCGCCGCTCCCCGGCGATCAGTTGGTAGCCATCGGGCACGCGGTTGACGACCAGGGGCTGGATGATGCCGTGCTCCTCGATGGAAGCGGCCAATTCGACCAAATCTTGGTCGCGGATCGTCGAGCGGGGCTGGTGGGGATTCGGCGTGATAGAAG
>DSAR01000434.1 GCA_011046405.1 Chloroflexota bacterium
GAGCGATATACGGGGGACGCTCTGGAGCGTTGTCAGGTTGTATGTGAGGCGGGATAAGTTAGCCGAGCGGGCGCGGACCGTCTCCAGCGCCTTTGCTTGCTTATCCGAAAGCGGCCCCAGTTCGCCCTCCAGCAACAACTCGGTATAGCCCTGTATCAAGCTCAGAGGCGTGCGCAACTCGTGACTGACGTTCTGTACCAATTCGGTCCGCAGGCGCGTGGTTTCTTGCAACTCATTGTAAGCGTGTAACAACTCTTGGGTCTTCTCTTCAAGTTGGTGATAGAGCCGTGTCTTTTCCAAGGCGACGCCCAACTGGGCCGCGATCGAGGAGAAGAGGCGTAAATCATCCTCGTCAAAAGCCCCCAAGTTCGGACTCTCCACATCCAAAACGGCGATAACCTCCCCACCCGCCTTGACCGGTACGGTCAATTCTGAACCCCTCTCCAAACCGCTATGAAAATAATAGGGCAATTCACGCACGTCGGGGATGAGACGTGGTTCTCCACTCTGATAGACCTGACCACTCACACTCTTGTTCAGGGGCAATACATCTCCCTGCACCTCTCCGATCTGAGAAGGATGAATTCGCAATTGTTGCTCTCGCTCATCTGGTACCGCAAACGTGAGATGTGTAATATCCAGCGTCGTATGCAATGCGTCGTACAACGTATCAACCGTCCGGGCCAGGACCTCGTCGAAATCGAGCGTCGAAGCAGCTGTCTCGACGATGTCTTGCAACAGACGCGACTCGGCCAGGCGCCGGTTCAATGCCTCGAACAATTGGGCGTTGTGGATCACGATCGCCGCCTGGGCGGCAATGCCAGAAAAAAGCCGGCGCTCTTCGTCGGTGAAGGCATACGGCTCCTTCGACTGGGCCGAGATGACCCCCACCACGTGATCCCGCACAATCAAGGGCAAAACCATCAAAGAACGGGTCGGCGCCCCTATCAGGATCGATTGGGCAGGCAACTTCTCTTGCTCGATCTCCAAATCATCGACCCACAATGGCTCTCGGTTGCGCGCGACCCAGCAACTGAACCCGCCTCTTTCTTCACATGGGTACGAAACGGGTGCTAGCACCCCCCCCTCCTCAGCAACGATGGAAAGATGTATCTCATCCTTGTCCTCATCATACAAAGCGATGAAGAAAGAGGTAAAAGCCATCACAGCCTTGACCTGCTCATAAATCACGCGCAATACCTCGTCAGAATCCAGGATGGACGTAATGGCCACGTCGATGTTGTGCAATGCAGAAAGCTCTTCGACGTGTCGCTTGGCGGCCTCGTAGAGACGGGCGTTTTCGATAGCGACGGCGATCTGGTCGGCCAGCATTTCCATCGCCATCCGATCGATCTGGTCGAAGGCGTTCAATTCAGCATCTTGAACGTCAAGGACGCCGATAACTTTTCCGCCAACCGTCAAGGGCACACATAACTCTGAACGGGTCAGAACCTGATCCGAGTAACCAGCGACGTAATCAAGATTTTTACTCACGTCATTGACCAGATACGTTCGCCCGGTCTCGGCGGTTTTCCCCATAACGCCCACGCCCACAGACTGGCGATAATTCGGCTTTACCAAACGTTCAAACCCGCCGGCCATAGCCCGAATGACCAACTCGTCACAGCTCGTATCCAAAAGACACAGTAAGACGTTGGAATATCTAAACTTCTGCTTGATCGCCTGGGCTGTCTCGTGTAAGATCTGTTCCAGATCCAAGATGGAAACCACCTGGCGCGCCACCTGGCTGACCACGGCCAGCAACGAAGCGTGTCGACGTTCTTCCTGAAACAATCGAGCATTGGTGATGGCGATCGCCGCCTGATCGGCAAAATGGACTAGCAGTTGAACGTCTTGATCCGAAAATGTGTCCACGTGCACGTTATCGACGATGTTGAGCACACCGATGATTTCTTCCTGCCACCGCAACGGCACGCTCAAAACCGAGCGCGTCACGACGTGGGCATACTGGCTGGATCGACCGGGCCAATTACTGTAATCCCCAATGGCCAGGGGCTCACCAGTCAAGAAAACCCGACCGGCTACCCCCTCGCCGGGATCTAAGAGCAAACCGGTGTAGTCGTTTTCCAGGTTGTAGCACACCACCACGACCAGCTTTTCCTGGTCATTGTCGTAAAGATAGACCATCCCGCCAGTGACGTCCAGGAGATCGGCAGCCCGGGCGATGACTGCCTCCAGTAGAAGCGGCATCTCCAACTGGGCCATGATGTCCAGCGATGTCTCATGTAGCGCCGTCATTTCCCTGAGTCGACGTCCAGCCGCGCCGTGCAACCGGGCATTCTCGATAGCAACCGCAGCTTGTCCCGCAATTCCCACGGCCAAATCGACCTGTTCGGACGCAAACACGTGTCCCGCCTCGACGTGATCCAATAGCATAAATCCAATCACGCGCCCCTGGCTGACGAGCGGCACGACGAGCAAGCTCGCCACGCCGAGTTCCTCAAGGCGACTACGCAGCGCCGGAGAGGCTTGATCGACCTGGAGATTCAAAGGGATTCTTCGATCCATCACCTGTTGAAATTCCGGCGTTCGAGGGATCAATTCTTGATACCCACCTTCCACAACCGACGGCGACACGCCCATCTCCTGGGAGCTATGGTCAAATTGGCCCACGAAGCGAGGGGGGCCTCCTTTCTGCAATAACAATAGGGTGACGCAGCGTCTGGCCCCACACACCTGGGCCGTACGCTGGCTGATTCGCTGCAACACCTGCTCCAGGTCCAACGTGGACGACATGTCGCGCCCAATATCGATCAATGTCGATAAAGCTTGATTACGCTGCGCCAACTCGGCGGTCCGTTCGATGACCTTCTGCTCCAGTTCGGCCTGGTAGGCCCAGTTCTCCTGTTCCAGGCGCCGTTTTTCGTCCAGCAATCGCTTTCGTTCGACAGCGCGCCTCACCACACGTACCAACATCTCCTGGGTAACCGGTTTGGAGATGTAATCATACGCGCCCAATCGTACCGCTTCGGCCGCCGTCGACAGGTCGGGCTCCCCAGTAATCATCACCACGGGGATGTCCTCGTTGATCTGTCTCACTCGCCGCAACAGCTCCAATCCATTCACCCTGGGCAAAACGATGTCAGCTACAACGACATCTACGCCGCCTATCTGTTCGATCATGGACACCAAATCCAACGTCAGAAAAGACTCCGCCTCGAAGAAATCGGCAGCAGTACTGACCTCATACCCTTCATCTTCCAGAAAGACTTGAAAAGTCTCTCGAATGCTCATTTCGTCATCGACGATTAAAATATGCATCAAGCAAGATTCTCCAAATCCGGATCGACCGGTAGATCGACGTAAAAGGCGCTGTGTTCTCCCTCGACACTCTCAAACCAAATATCACCCCGGTGGTCCTGTATGATACCATAGCTTACCGAAAGTCCCAACCCCGTCCCCTCAGCCGGTCGCTTGGTGGTAAAAAACGGTGTGAAGAGATACGGTTGATCACGCTCGGCGATACCGATGCCATTGTCCAAAAAAACGGTTCGCACCCAGGTACGTCCACGCCTCTCGATGGCTTCAATGCGAATGGTCAGGTGTTTGTTCGCGTGCCCCCCTGGATAACGAGCGTTCAGGGCATCGCGGGCATTAGAGATCAGGTTGAGAAATACCTGCTGAATACGCTGATGCCGACATTTGATTCTGGGCAGATCTTGTGCTTCCTCTATCTCCAGATGAATGCCGTCTTTCTGCAACTGCTTCTGGCTCAACGTAAGCACAGATTGCAAGATAGCGCGGACGTCAGCCCAGTTGAGCCGTACGTCCTTCTCCACCCGGGCGAACATGAGCAAATCGCGCACAATCTCGACCACCCGGTCAGCCTCGCGCAAGATACCCTCCAGGAAACGCGCCTGCTGGCTTCCACGATCAACCCCGTTGATCAGCAATTGAGCATAGTTTATGATCCCGTTCATTGGATTGTTGATCTCGTGGGCGACTCCGGCTGCCAACTCGCCAATGGAGGCTAACTTGGCCGATTGAATGAGCTTCTCTTCCAATTGACGCTGCTCGGTTACATCCTCGACCATGGCCAGCATACCACCAATCCCTCCCGCCTCGTCGTGCAGCGGCGTCAGGTGTAAACGCAAAATACGCTCTCGCTCTTCACAGGTCAGACAACGGCGCTCTACCGTTATTTGCGTCCCTTCATCAATGCACAGGCGGAAATCCTCGGTAATACCTCTCTCGATCAGATTCGGCACGGACGTCATCAGATTTCGGGTCTGAACGTCGGAGACCTCATCAAGGCCCAGGATAGCTACGGCAGCCGGGTTGATGTGTTCAATGTCGCCCTCACGATCACACGTCATGACGCCAATCGGGGCCTGATTCACCAAGGTTCGATACCGCTCCTCGCTTTCAAGCAACGCCATCTCGGCTCGTATGCGCTCGGTGATGTCGGTATTGGCAAACACACAACTGTACACGTCCCCTTCGTCATCTATCAGGGGATATAATCGGGATACGGTAAAACGCTCCGTCCCATCTTTGCACCGATAATACATATCCATGTCGGCCAAGGCCTTTCTACTAAATACCCGTTCCACCCGCGCCTCGACGACCGGTTGATCCTCCGAATTCAATAACAGTTGACCATAATGTTGCCCGATGATCTCGGGCCCATATTGAAAAAGGCGCTCGCACGCCTGATTCCAGCTCTGAATAATCCCTTTTCGATCCGTCGAAAAGATCGGGTTGGGCGAGCGCTCGACCGCCTGTCGATACCGACGTTCGTTCTCTCTCAGGGCTTCTTCTGCCTGCTTGCGCTCGCCGATATTTCGCGCAAAGGCGCAATAGTATTCCTGTCCTCCGAATTCGAGGTAATTGACCGTTACCTCGAATTCGGAGGACAGGAATACTA
>DSAR01000335.1 GCA_011046405.1 Chloroflexota bacterium
AGTGCACCTCCCACTGACCATATTGCCCAGTCGGATCTGTCAAATTAACGGGATTGTCAATGGCGTATAGGTAAGGCTGAAGTGATATAGGCCGCTGCCGCTCCCCCTCCCACGGGTCCCGTCGTATAAACCTCCCCGCATCCGCATCGTACCACCGCGCCCGCAGGTACACCAGCCCCACGTCGTCGTCGAACCACTCGCCGGTGTAGCCCAGGCCCGGCTGCGCTGCACCAACCTCCACACCATACGGCGACCACTCCCGCGCACTGACCACCGCCCCCGCGCCATCCGTCGCCTGCCGCACGGAACCCAGCGCGTCCGGGAGGTAGTACGTCCAGGCACCGTCCCATTGGCCCAGCGTGTCGTGGCCGACGAGGTAGCGCGCACTGCCTGTGCTCAGTAGCTCCGGCACACCCGTAGCCCAGTCCCAGGCGAAGGTGGTCACGGCGCCATCCGCCGATTGCGCCACCCGCAGCCCATCGGCGGTGTAGGTGTAGACGAGGGTGGCGGTGACGCTCTCGGCGCGTACCATCCGGCCGGCGGCGTTGTACGTATACGTGAATACCCCGTCGTTGGTAAGGTTCCCCCACGCATCCCAAGTATACGCTACATCGCCCACTTTGGTCAAGCGATTCGCGGCGTCATACGTGTAGGTGGTGACGCTGGTCGCGCCGAGGGTTGTCGTCATCACGGTGCGGTTGCCAACGGCGTCATACGCATACTCGTACCGCTCCCCGGTGGAGTAATCCGCCTCCACCAGCCGCCCCAGTGGATCGTACACATAGCTGATGACCCGTGTGCTCGTCATCACACCGCCCGCCGCCGTGACGGTGACATAGTGTGTCCGCGTCAGGGTGGCGGTCTCATCCTCGACCTCCACCGTCAGGGTGACGGTGTACACCCCCGGCGTGGTGTAGACGTGGGTCGGGCCGGTGATGGCACTCGTCGCGCCGCCTGTGGTGAGCAACGTCGAACCATCGCCGAACGTCCAGGTGTAGCCCGTCGTCCCGTACAGGGGCGTGGAGCGGTTGTCGAAGGTCACTGTCAGCGGCGCGGCGCCCGTCAGCGGCGCTCCGGTGAAGTCAGCCACGGGGATGGCGTAGCGCTGGACGTAGATGTCGTCGTAGATGCTGCCCACGCCGAGGACGATGCCGCTCACCGCGCCGTAGGCGTGGTCGGGCCACAGAGCGCCGCCGCCGTGAGGTCTACCGGCCCGCCGTCCAACGTCCCGTCCGCCCACACCCGCTGGGCCAGTCCCCATCCCTGCCAGCCGACGATGTACCGCCCGCTCCGCCCGTCCCACGCGATGGAGGGCAGCGTTTCGTCGCCCGCCAACGACGAGATGGCGAAGTTGCTCCCCGTCAGCACGCCCCCGGCCGTCACCCGTTGCCCGTAGATGTCCCAGTTCCCGCCGCGGCCGTCCTGCCAGACGACCAGGTATTCGTCGTCGTTCCCGTTGTAGGCCACCCGCGGCCATCCGGCGACGCCGCCCGTCGGGGAGAGCTGGAGTTCGCTCCCCAGCAGCGCGCCGTCGGCCCCCACCCGCCGCGCCCGCACCCGGTAATCGGTCGGACCGCTCTGCTCGTGCCACACCACCAGGTACTCCCCGTCCTCCGGGTTGGCTGCCACGTCGGGCCGGTTCTGGGCGGTGTTCTGCGAGATGAGGAAGTCGGTCATCACCAGCGTCCCTGTCAGCGAGACCCGCTGTCCCTGCACCCGACCGCCGTTCCATACCACCAGCCATTCCGCCGTCGCCGGTTGGTAGGCCACCGCCGGGTAGAGTTGGTCGCCGGACGTGGCGCAGACGGCGATCTCTGTCCCCGTCACCGCGCCCCCGGCCGTCACCCGCCGCCCGTAGATGTCCCAGTTCCCGTTGCGGTCGTCCTTCCAGACCGCCAGGTATTCGCCCGCCGCTGCGCTGTAGGCCACGTCTGGGGTATGTTGCAGGCCGCTGGCGGCCACGATGGCGAAGTTGCTCCCCCCCAGGGTCCCGTCCGGCCGCACCCGCTGACCGTAGATGTCGTGGTCGCCGCCATTCCGATTGTCCTGCCACACGGCCAGCCACTCGTCATCGTCGGGGTTGTAGGCCAGCGCCGGCTTGCCGCTCCAGTTCGCTCCGCCGGCGACCAGCGTCGGGTCGCCGATCAGCGGGTCGACCACCACCGGGAAGGCGGCCCGGTCGAGCCACGCGCCGGGCGCGGTGATGCGCACCCGCCCGCCGTCCAAGGCCATCCGGGCGACGGTCTCCCGTCCCAAGGCGTCCCGCACCACCGCGCCGGTGTAGGCCAGCGCCTCCCGACCCGCGCCATCCAGGAAGACGATTCCTTCCTCGTCGGAGAGGCGGCGGGCATCGAGGGCGGTGTGGAACTGCCCCTCGATCACCAGGTCGCCGGCGCCGGGCGCGGGGTGGCGGTGGAGGACGAAGCTCTGTTCGATCCCGCCGTCCAGGGCGGCGTACTCCTCCTCCAGCAGGCCGGGGACGCGCGCGACGACGGCCCGGTTCTCCTCCGCCCGCACCTCTGCCTCGTGATCTCCCCTCGTGAAGAGCGGGTGCTCCCCGATGCGCACGTGCGTCAGGGCGAAGCCCAGCGTGATCGCTGCCCGGTGAGAGAGGGAGAAGGTCAGCCCCTCGCCGCCTGCCTGCGCCTGTCTGCCGGACAGGCAGGCAGGCAGGTCGAAGCGCATGGTGTAGCTCTCTCCCGACGCCTCGGCCACGCCCGCCCGGTCTACGGCGACCGGGTGGCGGGCGGCCTCGGCCCGCTCGGCCGGCAGGTCGAAGGGCGGGCCGTCCGGGGCGGCGCTGATGCGCACGCCCAGCGCGTTCGGATCCACGATCTCGACGGCCACTCTGGCCGTCGCGCTCCCCGCCCGCACGGTGACGATGGCCTCGCCGGTCTCCTCTCCTTGCCCTTGCCCTTGCCCGGCGACGAGGGTGAAACGGGCCACCCCGGCGCGGGTGAGGGCGCTGCGCTCGGTCAGCCGGCCCAGGGTGGTCTCGGCGAACAGGGGCGCGCCGTCGGGGACGGGGTCGCCGTGCGCGTCCAGCGCCAGCACCCAGATCCGGGTTTCCGATGCGTCGCCGGCCAGGATGCGGCGGGGGTCGGCGTGCAACCGCAGCGCGGCGATGGGGACGGAGCCGTCAGTGCGCAGTTGACGTTTGAAATCATCTTTAACTTCGTTTGTCCAGAACTTGCGTGAGGATGCCCGTGCACTCTCTGCATTCCAGGCATCTGCTTCATTCCAGAACCCGAAAAGCCCTTAGTATTCTTTCATAGATTGGCATATCCGCACTATTGCGTTCCTCAATTGTGCCCAAGCTGATTGCATACAGATGATCTTTGCTCACCACGCAAGCGATTGTTACGACGAGGTCATTGTCGAGATTTTGACTCGCCAGGTAGCTTCGATAGGCAACTGCGACTTTGCCCATCTCTTGCTCCAATGTCACAATATCAGTCAGTGGTTCCGGGTAAACGATCCTGCCTGATTCGTCTGTAGATGCGATAGGGTACATTCTGATGAACTCTCTTACCAATTCCTCTCCAATCCGAGGAGCGTAAATCTCGAAGGCTGTGTCAAAGTCCTCGACACGAATTGTCTCGTGAAAGCCTTCCACGGTACCACCACTATAGGCAACAAATAGGGAAGGTGTCTCGTCTCCTTCGACAAGATCACGCAGTCTATACTCCATTGTACGAATGACTCCAAGGTCTTTCCATCCCTTTGGAAGCCATACTTCGAATCTTCCAAACATCTCCTCATAGTGTTCCCAATCTGCAGGAACATCTGGTGGAGGTGTTGGAGAAGAAGTTGATAGTACATACTTCGCCAGGAGTAAAACGAGGAGCAAGATTAAAACGAGCGAGATCATGGACCATTTTACACGTGTCATGTGATCCTCCAAGAAGCATATTGCACCTGTACTCTTGTCTGGTTGATTATGGCAGCCAACGACAGCCGCCACTCTCTATGAGACTTTGCAAGTCTGACGCAAAATCAATCAATCCCACCAGTATAACAGCGGCAGGACCAGACGCTGCTGGTCCAAACTTTGTAGTCAGCTTCGCATATAACATTTCTGCTTCCGCAATGAATGTGCTTAACGCAGCAGCAGCACCCTCTCGACTGTCTGCATTCATCACCTGTATTGCTATCTTCTGCAACGCCCATCCAGATTCAAGCTCGTTGACGCCCAGCCAAGGGATGATAAGAGAAACTGCACTGGCAAAGCCTTTTATCAAATCCGTCCTGGCTGTGTCGCATCGTAATCCCATATACTGGTGTGTAGCATAGACATTCGCTTCCCACTCCCAGTTCAAGTATAACGGGCCACAAAGCTCACCAAGTTGGGGATCTTGTATGCAATCTGTGCGACTCTCGATTATGTAGCGATGGCCTCTTAATGCGATCTCTCTGTGAGCGGCACCGCCTATCGTTAGGTCTGAGCCAACCTTTTGAAAGCCGTTGATGCAATATGGCGGAAGCTCACGACCCCATAAACAACCTCTGAGACCATCACATATATCAGGGTAATCCTTACAACACCCCAAACACTCCCTTTCAACCACCCACAGTCGGTCGCCATCCTCTGCTTTCCTAAGCACTTCCAACCATCCCCATCTCCCTTCAAGAGGCTGCCCTCTTTCGAAATAGTTTAACACATCTGGATCGTAGAAGGTGGCACCAAAGATTTCCTTGATCTCTGCAATGGAGTAGAGGCCAGTTGGATCGATCAAGTTGATGGGGTTGCCACGCACATACTGATAAGGCGGTTCGCCCTCGACCGGATCACGGCTCGTAAAGATGCCGTCTCCGGGCGAGTACCACCGCGCCCGCAGGTACACCATCCCCGTGCCATCATCGAACCACTCGCCGGTATA
>DSAR01000383.1 GCA_011046405.1 Chloroflexota bacterium
CACTATCGCCACAAATGGAAGTGGGATTGCCGGCCAGCAATCCCATTGCCTGTACCCCTGAAGCGCCCAGGGGATCGGCGAATTTATTGTACCACAACGCCGCTCTCCCGGCAATGGGGGGTGGCGTTTTTGTTTGTTTTGTCCGATTGTAGTCAGTCCAGCAAAGTCTTTGAGGTCATCAGTGATAGAGAGGAGCCGTGGTGAAGCGTAAGGATGCGTTTCGAAAGGTGCGCACGATCTGCGAACGGTTGGATGGGCATGATCCGGAGCAGTTTCCGGTCGTGCCGGTGCGCTTATATTTGCTCGGCAGTGTGTTGACAGCCCAAACCGGCGGACGTGGATTTGTTGTTTGAGTATGAGAATCGTCCGGATATGGATACGGGCGATATCGTCACCCGTATGTCGTATGGCGAGCCCTTGCCTCACGAGCAGGCAATGAAGCAGTTGCGGCGGGGGATGCAAATGATCCGCTTTGGCATTCTCACGGATAGCCTCGAGGAATGGCTCGAGGCGCGCTCTTTTGAAGCAGATATGCCTGTCAGGTTGGTGTGGGAACCGGGATTGGCATGGCGGCCGATCGTGGATGCGCTGGAGGCGCAGCCGGTGGCTGTCTGGGATCCGGTCAAGGAGGCGGCGCATAAGCAGGTACAGGCGACTTGGCGACGGATTATGAAGGAAGAGGGGCCAGCGGCGGCTGGGGAGTGGCTCAGTAGACGGGGGCAAGAGGCGCAGGATGTAGATTCGGATCACGGTGGTGAGTAGAAGACAGTTGCTGGCGCGGGAAGACCTGGCGCTCCAGCCCGTCAGTGTGCAGTACCAGACCAACCCGGGAAGCGCAGGGAAAAATTCCCAGATGTCTATCACTCCGTTGTACTTGAGGCGGAGACGTGAAAGATACGTCCCCATTGATTTCGATCCTACAGGTAGTTGCCCCTAAAATGCGCGACGTAAAAGCAACGCCGACCTGGCCTCTATTTTACGTCAACAACTGAAATCAGGGAAAGGTGGAGGCCGCACATCGAAATCCGGTGGATTCACCCGTGGACCGTGATGCAATCCAGTTGCGAATTGCGCTCCGGGTATCTTTCGGGGTGTTTTCCCACGATCCACCACGCCAGGTCCGATAGTCGCCGGAGGATGGTCCAGTAGGATTGTCATCTGGCCCTTGTCCGTACTGGTGGAACCAATCCGCCGCCCATTCCCAGACGTTACCGCTCATGTCCAGCGCCCCGCACCAACTAGCTCCTGTGGGATAGCTTCCTACCGGAGCTGTATCCTCATAGCCGTCATCGAATGTTTCGTCGGCCTCTCGATCTCCACAGTTGGTGTCACAATAATTCAGGCGCGTCCCGTCGAACTCGTTACCCCAGGGGTAGATGAGCGCCTCTGGTCCCCTTGCGGCATACTCCCATTCGGCCTCAGTCGGAAGCCGCACACCAGCCCACCGGCAATAGGCATCCGCTTGTTCCCAATTCACAAAGACGACCGGATAATCGTCGTAGGTACTATCGCCATAGTAGGTGTCATGGGTACGAGACCAATCGAACCGAGGCGGGGTGCAGGAGCCAGCCTCGACGCACTTGGCATACTGAGCATTGGTCACCTCGGTGCGATCTATCCAAAAGGCATCCAGATTGACCCGGTGCCGGGGCAATTCCTGGAGGTAGGCCCTGGGATCGTCCTGGGCAGTGCCCATTATGAATCTCCCTGCCGGTATCGAGATCATAACCATTCCATCGGTCGAGCGAGTTTGAGTCTCGATCAAGGAGGTGTCTCCAGGAGTTGAAGCCAAATTGCACGCGATCGCGGCAATAGCGAGAAGAATCGCGGTCAAGAGTATGGGGAAGCGGTTTTTCATTTTGGGAATTTTCTCCTTATGCTAACGATGGTCGCGAATTCGGTGGTCATAGGATTACCGTCATATCAACGCCTGGCGGCGGCGGATGTATTCGGCGATGAGGGGATGGTGATGGTGTAGTCGTTGTCTTTGGTCATTGGATTCCCTCACTTAGTTAGGCCCAGCCGGTTGCCAGTAGCTCAGCTTGCTCCAGGACGGTGGCGGTGGCCTGGGCTTGTAGATCGGGCGGGTAGCCGTGGCGGCGGAGGATGCGCTTGACCAGCACGCGGATGCGGGCGCGGGCGCTCTGGCGGACGGTCCAGTCGATGGTGACGTTCTTGCGCACCTCGCGGACGAGTTCGCGGGCGATGAAGGCCAGGCTCTCGTCGCCCATCACCTCGACGGCGCTTTCGTTGTCGGCCAGGGCGTCGTAGAAGGCGGCCTCTTCTTCGCTGAGGCCCAAATCCTCGCCCCGTTTCCCGGCTTCTCTCAGGTCCTTGGCCAGTTGGATTATCTCCAGGATGACCTCGGCAGCATCAATGGTGCGGTTGGTATAGCGGCGCAGGGCGTCCTCCAGCAATTGTTCGAAGGAGCGGGCCTGGACCACGTTGGTGCGGGCGCGGGCCTTGATCTCATCGTTGAGCAGTTTACGCAGCAGTTCGAGGGCCAGGTTCTTATGCTCGATGCGCTGGATCTCGTCCAGGAACTCGTCGGAGAGGATGGAGACGTCAGGCTCCTGGATGCCGGCGGCATCGAAGATGTCGATCACCTCGTCGGAGGCCACGGCCTGGGAGACGAGTTGCTTGATGGCGGTATCCATATCCTCCCGGGTGTGACCATCGACCGACGTGTGCTTGGCGAAGCTGGAACGCACGGCCTGGAAGAAGGCGACCTCGTCCCGGATGGCCAGGGCGGGCGCCTCGGGCATGACCAGGGCGAAGGATTTGGAGAGCCGCGCGACGCTGTCCATATAGCGCTTCTTGCCATCTTTCTGTTGCAGGATGTGCTCCATCGCCGCCGGGATGACGGACACACGCTCACCGGGGGAGCCCGCAAAAAAGGCACCGTAGTCGAAGTCGTGGAAGAAGGCCTTGACGCGTTCATAGGCAGTCTGCATTAGCTTGACCGCTTGGCCCAGATCGTGGGCTGGCAAGCTCCGCCCGCCGCTGCGGGTATAGTTGGCCATCGCCTCTTTTAGATCGGTGGCAATCCCCAGGTAATCGACGATCAGGCCGCCTTCCTTGCCCGGATAGACGCGGTTGACGCGGGCGATGGCCTGCATCAGGCCGTGACCGGTCATCGGCTTGTCCACGTACATCGTGTGGAGCGGGGGGGCGTCGAAGCCGGTGAGCCACATATCGCGCACGATGACGAGCTTGAAGGGATCGGCGGGGTCTTTGAAGCGCTGAGCCAGATCCTTGCGGCGACGCTTGCTGCGGATGTGAGGCTGGTAGTGGGCCGGATCACCAGCGGAGCCGCTCATGATTACCTTGATCGCGCCCTCGTCGTCGCGGTCGCTGTGCCATTGAGGGCGCAGCTTGACGATCTGCGCGTACAAATCGACGGCAATACGGCGGCTCATCGCCACGATCATACCCTTGCCCTCGAGGATCTCAAAGCGCTGCTCGAAGTGGGTGACGACGTCGCGCGCGATCTGGCGCAACCGTTCCTCGGTCCCGACCATCGCCTCCATCCGCGACCACCGGGTCTTGAGCTTCTCCTTGCCCACCAGTTCCTCTTCCTCGGTGATCAAATCGAAATCCGGGTCGATGTGGGGCCGCTGATCCTCTCGCAGGTCGAGTTTCGCCAGGCGGGAAGCGTAGTAGATGCGCACGGTGGCCTGGTCGTCGACGGCCTGGTAGACGTCGTAGACGTCGATGTAGTCCCCGAAGACCTGGGGCGTGTTGACGTCGGTGGCCTCAATGGGCGTCCCGGTGAATCCAATGAAGGAGGCGTTGGGCAGCGCATCACGGACGTATTTGGCGAACCCGTAGGCCAGGTAGCCTTCCTCCTCTTCTTTTTCTCGGCGCTTGACCAGGTGGGCCTCGAAACCGTACTGACTGCGGTGGGCCTCGTCGGCGATGAAGACGATGTTGTGGCGCTCGGAGAGGGTGGGATAGACGCTTTTGTCCTCGCCGGATGGGCGGAATTTCTGGATGGTGGTGAAGATGACGCCGCCGGAGGCGACCTGCAAGCGCCGGCGGAGGTCGAGGCGGCTTTCGGCCTGGACCGGTTCCTGGCGCAGCAGATCCTGCCCGGCGGCAAAGACGCCGAAAAGCTGGTCGTCGAGGTCATTGCGGTCGGTGAGCACGACCAGGGTAGGATTCTCCATCGCCGGATGCTGAATGATCTTCCCGGCGTAAAAGAGCATCGACAGGCTCTTGCCGGAGCCCTGTGTGTGCCAGATGACGCCCACGCGCTGGTCACCCGCCGGGGAGGAGGCGCGGATGGTCTCTTGCACCGCCTTGTTGACGGCGTGATATTGATGGTACAGGGCGATCTTTTTGGCTTGAATATGGGTGCCGTCGGTCTCGAAGACGGTGAAATAGCGCACCAGGTCGAGGAAGATGGCCGGTTTGAGCGCGCCATGGATGAGAACTTCCAGTTCGGGCAAGGATGCTGGGACCAGGGTTTCTCCATCGACGGTGCGCCAGGGCTTGAACCACTCGAAGCCGCCGGTCAGGGTGCCCATCCGGGCATCTGTCCCGTCGGCGACGACGAGGGCGGCGTTGGTGGAGAAGAGTTGGGCCACATCGTCTTTATAGGTCTGGAGCTGGTTGTAGGCAGTCCTGAGCGTGGCGTTCTCGTCGGCGGGGTTCTTAAGCTCGATGATGACCAGGGGCAGGCCGTTGACGAAGAGGACGATGTCGGGGCGGCGATGGGTGCGGGCCTGGGAGCGGGGATTGACGCCGGTGACGGTGAACTGGTTGACGGCCAGCCAGTCGTTACGCCGGGGCTGGTCGAAATCGAGCAGCCAGATCTTGTCGTGCTTGGTATCTCCTGTGAGTTTGTAGCTGACGTCGACGCCCTCGACGAG
>DSAR01000003.1 GCA_011046405.1 Chloroflexota bacterium
AGTGGGACGCAGATGACGCTCCTGCGGAGCGGATGCAGACTTCCGCAGATAAAGACTCAAAAATCAGCGTTTATCCGCGTTTTTCTGCGTCCAAAACCTTTTCTTAACGATCAAGTGCGTAACGCCTAACAATACGTGCTCTATAATAAAATAGGGCCAACTTGTATCATCTCAATAAACCGGGGCAAACTCGCTCGGGCCGGTCTCCTGACCGTGCCCGCTGTGGCTCGGTCGGGAGACCGGCCACAGCTCCCCAACTTATTGAGAAGATACGCCAACTTTGTCAAACACCCTCTTCAACCTCAGACAGGGAAGATGTCTCGTTCTCTATCTCTATCTCTATCTCTCTATCTCTATCTCTCTACTCTTTTTCTATCTCTATCTCCGCCTCTTTAGCCGCTGGCAAGAAGACGCTGAACGTCGTGCCGACACCGATGTCGCTCTCCACCGTGATTTTGCCGCCCAATTGGCCAATAATCTGCGCGCAGGCCGCCAACCCCAGCCCGGTCCCGCCGCGATCTCCCTTGGTCGTGTAAAAAGCTACCCAGATCTTATCTATGATTTCCTCGGGGATGCCGTGACCGCTGTCGGTCACGTCGACGACGACGAAACCCGGTTCGTCGGCCACTCGCCCCCAGACGAATAGGCGCTTTTCCTCCACGTCATCCATCGCCTCCATCGCGTTCTTGATCAAGTTGACGAAGACACGATCGAGTTGCGTAGCATTGGCCCACACCGGGGGCAGTTCTTCGCTGAATAGGGTGCGGGCAATATCTCTGGGAATACCCATCGACGCGATGGTCTTCTCCAGCAACGCCGGCAGGTGAAGCAACGTCTTATCGTCTCGCCGCTTGCGCGCCGGGCCGATAAGGTCCTCTTTGATGTTCAAAATTGCGCGGGCGCTGCCTTCGATGATCTCCAGATCCTCGAAGATAGATTCCACGGTCAACATCCGTCGCAGGCGCTTGAGCGACCGGCCATCCAAATCAGAGAGGACGTCCTCCAAAAAAGTTCCACGGCTAGAGATGGCCTCGCCCGCTTCCAGCAATAGCTGGACATACGGGCTATCGTCCAATCTATCGGGCACATCCCTGACGATGGCATTGGCCAACGCTATGTAGCGCACGAAATCCTCGGTGATCCGAGAGACGCTGCCAGGAATCGGCGCGGCCTTATTTCCTACCCAATGGATCGCCTCGCCGGTCGCGGTGGCGATGGCCTCGAACGTCTTGGCCTGCACCAATTCTTCGTGGGCATTCTCCAGCTTGTTGAGCAATTGCGCGTTGTTGATAGCCACGGCCAACTGGTCGGCCATCGACTGCAGGGCCGTGACGTCGTCGTCGCTGAAGGCCGCCTCCTCGGTGCTCTGTACCGTCAGCGCGCCGATGACCTTGTTGCCTGCAACCAAGGGCAGCGCCATCTCGGATCGGGTATGAGGCAAGTGAGGATTCTTGAAGTGGACCGGTTCCTCGCCCACGTCGAGCGCGATGCGGGCCTTACGTTGGCTGATGCACGTCCCGATCATCGACAACCCACCAATCTTGAGCTTATGCTCGGCGGCGATCATCGCCCGGCCAGCCCTGCCGTGACCGGCGCGCAACACCGCCCATTCGCCCGTCTCGTCGATCAGAAACACCCCGGCATAGTAAAAACCATATGCCTCGCAGATGACGTCGACCGTCCGGTTCAGGAGTGCGTCCAGGTCGAGGATCGAGGTGACGTTCTGCCCAACCTGTGCGGCTGCGGCCAACAGCCGGGCGCGCCGCTCGGCCTGGGCCAGCAACTTCTGATTCTGCAAGTGCAGACGCGCGTTGTGAATGGCGATAGCCAGTTGATCGGCCATGGCCTGCAGGGCTGTGACGTCGTCGTCGCTGAAGGCTGCTTCCTCGGTGCTCTGCACCGTCAACGCGCCGATCACCTCTTTGCCCGCTATCAGCGGCAACGCCATCTCAGAGCGTGTATCCGGTAGATGGGGATTCTTGAAGTGAACCGGTTCCTCGCCCACGTCGAGCGCGATGCGTGCTTTGCGTTGAGCGGTCGCTGTCCCAATCATCGAATGGCCGTCGACCTTGAGTTGGTGACCGGCGGCGATCATCGCCTCACCCGCCTCCCCTCGACCGGCGCGCAACACCGCCCATTCGCCCGTCTCGTCGATCAGGAACACACCGGCGTAGTAGAAGCCAAACTCGTCGCAGATCACGTCAACGGTCGTGTTGAGGAGGGCGTCTAAATCCAGGATTGAGGCGATACTACGCCCTACCTTCGCGCCGGCTCCCAGCAGCCGGACGTGCCGCTGGGCCTCTTCCAACAGGCGTACGTTCTGCTCGTTCAGTTCCACATTTTTTTCCAGCGTCCAGGTGAGTTCCCGGACCTTATCTTCCAGGCGAGCCACCAGCGCGTGCTGGTGCGCTTCGCGGTAACTATCATCCTTCAGAATCTCCCGCTCACCGTTGAGATAGGCCCGCACGCGATCTTCGAACGAGTCAGGATCGACCGGCTTGGATAGATAGCCATCACATCCCGCTGCCAAAACTCGCTGGCGAATGTCGGTGGTCACGTCGGCTGTGAGGGCAATGATCGGCACGCGGGGCATGAACGACTTCAGACGTGTGGCAACCTCGTAACCAGTCAGGCCGGGCATGTGCATATCGAGCAAGACCAGGTCGGGCCGCTGATCCTGCGCCGATTCGATAGCCTGCAGACCGTTCTCAGCCTCAAAGACGTCGTACTGGTGAGACAACAAACGCTGAACCAGGACGCGCACTTCTCTTGTATCATCGACACAGAGGATCTTGGGGCGATCGCTTGACTGATTCATATGAGATGGGGTCGAGGAATATGCCACGCTGATCCGCGTTACACACCTTGACTTGAAAATCTGCCCGTAAAACAAAAACCGGTGGCACGCTCACAATTTGGTTTATTATACTCGTTTTTTTTTATATTAACAATAGGCCAATTCTAATGTCACGAAATCAACGGGGAGAGTGATGACTATTTACCGGAATTTGGGCGTATTTAGCCGCCGGTGCGGTGACGAGGCGTGGCTCGATCGCACGAGTCAGGATAGTGCCAAGCAGTGCCGAGCAGAGGACGTAAGCCGCCGTCATGGCGCCCAATTGAGGTTCCAGGCCAGCAGCAACCCCCATACCTGCGATCACCAGGGAGAATTCACCCCGCGCAATCAGCGTGACGCCAGCGCTCAAACGATTGGCAGGAGACATCCCCTTATGCCGTGTCGCCAACCATCCTGTCAACAGTTTGGTCGCGGCCGTCACCACTACCAGGAGCAATGCAGGAAACAACACTGGGGGCAAGCTATATAAGTCGATGCCCAGGCCAAAGAAAAGGAAAAAGGTGGCAGCAAACCAATCGGTCAGAGGATGCATCAATTCATGCGTCCGTTTCGCCACGTCACCGGAGAGGGTGATGCCCACTAAGAATGCACCCACCGCCGCCGAGAGTTGCAATCGCTCGGATAGACCGGCGATCAAGATAGCTATACCGAGTGTGGTCAAGAGGATGATCTCATCGGAGGAGTGAGAGATCAGGCGACTCAACACCTTGCCATAATGCATCGCTACGTAGAGCATCCCTCCACCAGCGATCAGGACTACAACGATAGAGAGCAAGCCAGAGAGGACACCCTGCTTGATCAAGAAAATGGTGATCAGTGGCAAGAAGATAGCCATAGCGATGTCCTCCAACACGAGGATAGACAACACCGTGCAAGTCTCATCATTATCCATACGCTCCAGATCGGTCAATAATTTAGCGATAATGCCGGATGAAGAGATGTACGTGATACCACCGAGGAGCACAGAAGCCAGAACCCCCCAGCCGAGGAGCAATCCGGCAAGAAAGCCCGGTGGAAAATTCAGAACGAGATCCACGACGCTGGCGGGGAGAGCACATCCGATGTTTTCCTTAAGTCGCTCGCTTGAGTACTCCAGACCGAGTGTGAAGAGCAAGAGTATCACCCCAATCTCTGCACCGAGGTAAACGAAATCCTCGCTGAAGCTTAGCGGCACCAGACTGTTGTTGCCTACAGCCAGCCCCGCCAGCAAATAGAACGGGATTGCTGAGACACCCAGTCTGCTTGCCAGCCGGGCCACGATAGAAAGCCCGAAAATAATCATTCCTAACTCAATGAGGGTTAAAGACATCACATCCATATTTTGTACAGCCACGATATACGACTCCTGTTTTATTATCCGCAAATTTGCCTTCACACATCTCCTCAAAAAAAGGGGATAAAGGGAGATAGCATGCGTGCAAGCACGCGACCATGCTCGCGATGTTGCCTCCACCTTAGATGGCCCCACATTATTGAGAAGATGGGTCCGATTGGGCCCCTAAATCAACAGCGCGTGTATGACCAGATGATTAATTCCTGGCGCCCTGCAACCACCAATCATTTTTTAATAAATCTCTGGGGCAAAATGAGACCATTCCGCATTATAACCCTCGCAGGAATAACCGTCAAATGATCGCTCGTTTTCTCGTTTTCGCGCCAGACGGCCTGCTGTTCAACGCCATCGGGCCGCCCTGCCAGCCGGAGGCAGCCTGGCACGCCTGTTTTCCGGACCCGACAATCGGCGATGCAATCTTGGATCGTCTGATTCACAACGCCTACCGGCTCAATCTGCAAGGGGAATCACGCCGCAGGATTGATTCTCCCTTGCCCATGTCGAGCACTTGAGGGTATAATATCAAGTATCATCTCAATAAACCGGGGCAAACTCGCTCGGGCCGGTCTCCTGACCGTGCCCGCTGTGGCTCGGTCGGGAGACCGGCCACAGCTCCCCAACTTATTGAGAAGATACGTAACTACTC
>DSAR01000186.1 GCA_011046405.1 Chloroflexota bacterium
AGCGAATCAGCGAATCAGCGAATCAGCGAATCAGCGAATCAGCGAATCAGCGAATCAGCGAATCAGCGAATCAGCGAATCAGCGAATCAGCGAATCAGCGAATTAGCGAGGGGCAACCGGGGGTTGCAGCGAGTCGGCGAGGGTCAACCGGAGGTTGTAGCGAGTCAGCGGGAAGTAGCCAGTTAATGGATGAAATCGAAGAAGGGCTGGTGCGCCTGTTTGACGAGGCGGCCCGGGCAGCGGGGCAGGAGGCGGATGCCGGGTCCCTGGCGCGGCGCACGCGGCGGAAATTGGCCGCCATCCTGGACCTGGCCCGGTCAGAGGAGCCGGTCTGCGAGGGGCTGGACGAGCCGCTCCCCCTGCTAGGCCAAGGTGCACAAGGTGCAACTGCCTGGCCCACGTGCCTGGGCTGGCTGTTCACCCACAACCTGGGCCATATGATAGATGAGGCCAGCGGGGCGCAGATTAGCCGGAGCTGGCTGGACGAGTGGCTATTGGGCAAGATTCTCGCCGGGACGTTCCAGGATCTGGGGATGGACCAGGGGATGCGCCAGCGGGCCCTGGTGACGATCAAGCTGCTCGTCACGCACCAGCGCTGGTTCGAGGTGCAGCCGGCAGCGGAGGCGTGGGCCTATCACATCCTGACGACATGGCTGGCGGATCGAGACGTCCAGCAATTCCTCCAGGTGAACCGGTACCAGGACGTGCTGTGGTTCAACCAGGAATCCTTCGACGAACTCCTGGGATGGATGGGATGGGTGATGGCGGTTCAACTGCGGTCCGATCCCGGACCGGCGGCGGTGGCCCAGGCCCAGAGAGCACATTGTGAGATTTTAGAGCGCTTGCAGCAGGCGGCGCAGGCGTCGGAATTCCAGGTCGAAAAGCTATTAGACGAGGTGAAAAAGTGATAGACCGACTCATCCATTGGTTCAAGGTAGAACCGGCGATCAGTATGTTGATGATCACGACGGCGATCGTGTTGTTTGCGTCGGCTTTCCTGGCCCGCAGGCGCCAGGAGGATGCCGGTGGGGCGCACCCGGCAGAGGACTTCTGGCCCTGGCTGCGGCGTATCATCGAGGCGGCGGTCGGGGCGGCGTTGTTCATCGGCCTGCTGTGGGCGTTTCGGGCCATCCTCAACGACAACGTCAGCACCTTTCACGCGACCCACGGCAGCCTTTCGAACGCGAATCGCGATAGCGCCTGGTCGATCTGGGGCCGGCCGCACACGCAGATCGAATTGACTGTCCGCCACTCGCACGAGGTCGAGGTCCAGCAGGAACTCCCCCGGGAGGACCCCACGCAGCCACCGCTCTACCGGACGGTGACCGAGCGCCGGGACGTGCCGCAAAACAGCATCGTCGGCTTTGCAGGCGACGTGAACATGCGCCTGAGCGAGCGCAAGAAAGGTTACGCCCTCTACAGCGGTTACGTCATCGACGTCGCGTTGAATTACGACATCGTGAACGATTCGTCCATCGAGACCGACGCGACCTTCTCCTTCCCGCTGACCCCCGGCCAGACGCTCTTCGAGGATTTCGTGATCGAGATGGACGGTCGCGACATAAGTTCCGACCTGCGTTTCGAGCAAGATCGAGTCTGGTGGACGAGCAAGATGGCGCCGCGCCAGGAGAGCCGGATTGCGATTACCTATGCCTCCCGAGGTATGGACTATTTCTATTACCAGGTGCCCTTCAAGCGAGAGATCAAAGATTTCACCCTCACCTTGGCCATCGACCGGCTGCCCGTCTCGCTGTTGAACTATCCCGAGGGCGTCATCACGCCCACGAAGATCGAGCCCACGGCCGACGGTCGCGGTTCAATCCTGACCTGGGATCTGGACCGGGCGATCACTACCGCCGGGATGGGGGTGGCGCTGGTGCAACCGGAGCAACCAGGCGCGCAAGTTCTGCGTGTGCTCCGGCTTTCTCCCTATGCCGTGACCCTCCTCGGCGCTATGCTGGCCCTGACCATGCTCATCTGGGGCTTGCGCGTGCGTTTCCTCGACCTGGCGCTGCTGTTGGCGGTGTACACGATGCAATTCCTGCTCATGGCCGCTATCAGCGACTACGTCTTCGGTTTCTGGGGCTCCCTCATCGCCGGCGCTATCTTGACCCTGTTTCTGTCTTATCTGCTCTTCCGCAGATTATCCTCCCGCTCCCTGCGCTTCATTCTGTACGGCCTGCTCGTGTTTTTCGCCGTGGTCTATCCGCTCTCTGGTCTCCTGACGGGGTTGTCCCAGCAAAATGCCTTCGACACGCTGTTGCAGGCGGGCCTGATCATGTACATCACCGCCCTCTCGCTCTACGTGAGCGACAGGCGCAGAGCCGAGAATGATTTAGTCGAAGACGCTTCCACAGCGAAATAGCTTGACGATGGACGCCGCGAGGTCGCTACTGCTAAACTGGGCGCGCCACGAGCCGACGGTCAGCCTGTGGCTGATGGCGGCGACGGCCTTGATTTTCGGCGCGGCGTTCGTCAACTCGCGTCGCGATGACCAACGCGCCTGGGCGTGGGGACGTTGCCTGATCGAAGCGCTGGCCCGGGCGCTGGCGTTCGCCGCTCTGGCGGGGGCGTTTTATTTCCTGTTGAACAGCAACTACGACGCCTTTAGCCGGATTTACGGCTCGTTTCTCGTCGGCGGCAGCCTGAGCCGTCAAAACTGGCATCAATGGCACGACCTGTATGGCGGCAGCGTCTTTCAGCGCGATTTACAGGTGACCCAATACGTCACGGTCGAGCGACAGGAGACCATCGTTCCTCCTGATCCAGCTATGCCGCCGCTATACCGCAACGTCGAGGTGCGAGAACGTGTCTTGCAAAATACCATCGCCGGTTTTCGCGGGCAGGTGACCATCGACCTGCTTGATCCGGCCCACCAGGTCGACACGTTCAACGCCTACACGCTGTCCGGATCCTACGAGTATGAGATCGTCAACCCGACCGATACAGAGACGCAGGCTGAGTTCAGATTCCCCCTTTCGCCGGAGACGAAACTTTACTATGATCTCGACGTCCAGGTCGATGGAGAGAGCGTCTCTTCGTGGCGTGTCATTTCGAACACCATTGCCTGGGATCGTCAATTGGACCCGGGTGAGAAAAGCGTCGTTTCGATCCATTACACAAGCAGGGGGATGGAAGGCTTTGCCTTCCGAGTACCAGAACCGCGCGAGATCGTCGATTTTGAGTTGGTGGTGAAAATCAATACGGACAAATGCTGGGTGTACACCGATCCGGAAAACGGCGGCGTCGAGCTATCTGTAGAAGAGTTTGTAGATGAAACGGCGCCCTACCGGGTGATTACTTGGACGATTGAGCGTGCTATCGTGGCGCCCCGTTTGCGGGTCTACGTCAACCAGTATTGGCCTTACGCCCCCTATCACGAAATGATCGTGACGCTGTCCTACGCTGCACGCCCCCTGCTCCTGTTCCTTTCCCTGGCGGCGCTGACCCTGTTGATCTGCGGCGTCCCGGTGAGCCTGCGACAGTTCGCGTTGCTGGCTTGCCTGTTCACCATCCCGCATCTCGTATTGATGGCGGGTGGCATTCCCACGTTCAATGGTATAGCACCGGCCCAATGGGCGGGCTTCCAGGTGAAAATGCTGCCGATTCTTTCGATATTGCCCCTGACGCTCGCCTTCGTCGCTCTGCGCCGCTTGGCTCGCTTGCCCCGTGTATTGACATTGGTTATAATGGCCCTATTTATGGCTGGCTATCCCTTCGCTGGCCTCTTGCCCGACGAACAGAAGCGTAATGCCCTTGATGGTCTCATCCAGGCGGCGATGATTGCCTACGTCTTCGGCCTCGCGCTCTACGTCCGCGTGCGGGGCATGCCTCGTCCAGCGAGACCAAATGACGAAAGGACAGTGGGATGAAGTGCGCGATCTGTGGCACTGAAAGCCCGCTGGACGCCGGTAGCTGCCTTTTATCTCGATAATCTTTCGAAATGGCAGAGAGGGAAAAATATGAACCAAGGGCAGAGTGAGAAAAAGCACAACTATCTACCCCTGATCCTCATCGTCGAAGACGATCCCGATACCCAGTGCATCTATGCCGATTACCTGGGTTGCAACGGTTATCGAACGCTGGCAGCGAGTAGCGGCGAAGAAGCACTGGCGTTGGCACAGGATTATCCACCAGATCTAGCCTTATTGGACATCATAATGCCCGGTATATCCGGTCGGGTGGTGGCCGCCCGGCTGAGAGAACAGTATCCGGGCATCGGCATCGTCTTCATCACAGCCGTGAGGTGTATCGAACTGGCGGTGAAGGAGATGCGACAGGGCGCCCTCGATTACCTGGTCAAGCCGGTGAGACTAAGCCAATTATTGGAAACAATCAACGAGGCCTGGGCGGTCTGCCGGGAAAATGCCCGGGTACAACTCGGGGACTTGACCATCGACATGCGAGAAAATCGAGCGACCCGGGCGGGGAATCCTGTCCCCCTGACGCCTATGGAAGGCAAACTGTTGACCTGCCTGGCCCGCCAGTTGGGCCAAGTGACCAGTTACGAGAAACTTTGGCAAATGGTGTGGGGCTGCACTGGAACGCCAGACAAAAACCTGATTCAGCGCACGGCGAGTAACCTGAGGGCCAAGGTGGGACGGGGCCAACTCACCTGTATCTGGGGACAGGGATATCGCTTGGGATAGCGGCCCTTCGTAACAGCAATTCCAATTTTCCTTACCTTGACAATGGCACATTTGTCCCCGGCGAATAAATTCGCGGGCCACAACTGCAAAGTCGGCCTACGCCGACTATAAACTAACCTGCGAAGGCAGGTTTTGCAGTTGTAGCACGCGGTTTTAA